>NZ_BTPU01000012.1:0-59808 GCF_036985595.1 Vallitalea maricola
TTTACTAGCTTTGAGTAGGAAGGTGCTTGGTAAATTTTATTATCAATTATTGTAAATTAATTAGCGTAAAGTTATTTTTTGATAAATAATTCAGTAAACATATATCCGTATTTGCTTCCTTTTTGAATACCAACCCCAACATGTGTAAATTCAGGATTAAGAATATTTTTTCTATGTCCTGGTGAATTCATTAATGCTTCATGTGCTTCTTGAACTGACTTATTACCTGCAATGTTTTCTGCTGCACTTAGGTATTGAATACCAAAGTTCTTTAACATATCAAAAGGATTACCATAAGTAGGTGAGTTATGACTGAAATAATTGTTATCGATCATATCCTTTGATTTTATCCTTGCGATTTCTGATAGTTGATTGTCAGCTGTTAGGGCTTTCAGACCATTTTGTTTTCTGGATTCATTTATTAAGTTAATAAGTTGTTGTTCTTCATTAGAAATATTCTTATTGGTTGTTGTGTTTTCAACTTCTGCATTATCATCAGCTACAGTATTTTCATTATTACCTGTAGTATTTCCAGGTATTGGTTGGCGGTTGTTAATGCCTGTACCTGTTTGTGGGAGCTGCATTTGATTTGCTGCTCCAGGTGTTTGAGTTCCAGGAGTCTTTCCTGTAGTAGTACCTGGGGTAGGTGTTGTGCCAGTAGCTGGAATTTGACCAACGTTACCTTTGTTAATAGCGTTATTAGGTAATACAGGGGTACATTGTTGCTGAGGTACAAAACCTATTTGGTTATTAGGTAGTTTAACACAATACCAATCTTCGTTTACTTTATTAATTACATTAAGATTAGCATCTTTATTAACGGTTTGTAATACTTTTGAAGTGGCATCTACTCCCTGTGTTACATTACAATTATTAGCTGTTATCTTAACAGCTTTTACATCTCCTGTTTCATTAACTGAAGATTCTACACCTTTGACAGGTTCTTTATTAGTTGCACAAGATGTAAGAATCACAGTTGTCAACAATGTTAAAACTAATAGTGATTTTATTCTTTTCATAATATCCTCCTTATCTAAAATATTCTTTTATGAATTCTTAATGCTTATTATTCAGTTGTTAAAATAGAAAAATACATGAGTATATATTTAAAAAAACTTATACCATTATTATTGGAAATGACAGATTTTTTATTAAAATAAAAACAAGAAAATAAGTATTATTTTACCTATTTAGAATAAAATAGCCTATAATTTGTAAGGAGTTCAATATAATTACTGATTTTACATTTATTACCAAAAATAGTATTAGCTTTAAAAACATCAAAAAAAATTCATTTTATTTACTTTACCTAAAGATTTGCTTAACAACTTAAAATATGATAATCTATTAAAAAACAAAAGTAGAGGTAGTAAAATGTACGATAAAGGTATTCTTTCGGAAAAAGTTGCAAATACAATAAAAGAGATGATCATAAATAAGAAATTAAAACCAGGGGATAAGATAGCTAATGAAATAGAGTTGACAAGTGAGTTAAATGTTAGTCGTTCAACTGTCAGAGAGGCAATAAAAATCCTAGTTTCAACTAATGTAGTAGAAGTACGCAGGGGTAAAGGGACTTTTGTTTCAAGCAAACCTGGATTATCAAAGGATCCATTAGGGGTATGTTTTATGGATAAAAAAAATCTATTAAAAGACCTCTATGAGTCAAGATTAATAATTGAACCAGGCATATGTGCTCTAGCAGCTATAAGAGCAACTGAAGAAAATATAATTCAATTAGAAGCCAGTTTTGCCAAAATAGAAAAAGAAATTCTTAGTAACAAAGACCATACAGAAACTGATATACAGTTTCACAATATTATAGCAAAAAGCAGTCAGAACCCTATAATCAATCGTATATTACCTATTATCAATGAGGGTATTTCAGAAGGGTATAGGGAAACTAAAGATATATCAGAGAGTGGAGATACTGTATTGTATCATCATAAAAAAATCCTAGAAGCCATTAAAAAAGGGGATTCAGAATTAGCAAGAAAATGTATGACAGACCACCTAAGGTATGGAATGGAACAGATAATCAACAAATAGTATTAATAGTAAGTGAATGTAGTCAATGAACAATACTTAATTAGGTTAAATAACTTGCATTTGTACATGATTTTTAATATAATGTAATTAGAGACATCAGACATCGGACAATACAATTGAGGAGGTTATTAGAATGATAGATATGGTAGACAAAAAAATGGATGTAATTACTTTTGGTGAAAGTATGGTTTTATTTAATCCTGATGCAAAAGGTCCTCTTAGATATATACATACTTTTTCTAAGGCACTAGCTGGTGCTGAATCTAATGTTGCTATTGCTTTAGCTAGGTTAGAACATAATGTGGGTTGGTTTTCCAAATTAGGTGATGATGAATTTGGTAGATATATTGAGTGTTTTATCAGGGGTGAAGGAGTTGATATATCTAGAGTTATAAAAGATAATGCAAAAAGCACAGGTCTTCTTTTCAAAGAAAGATTTGCTCATGTTAATCCTAATGTTTATTACTATAGAAAAAATTCAGCAGCTAGTTATTTATCTTCTGATGACATAGATTATGAATATATTAAAAGTGCTAAGATACTTCACGTAACAGGTATAACTCCTGCTCTATCAGAAAGTGCAAAAGAGACTGTTATTAAGGTTGTGGATTATGCAAAAAAGAATGATGTGATTATATCTTTTGATCCTAATATCAGACTGAAACTATGGTCAATTGAAGAAGCGAAACCAGTAATACTGGAATTGTGTAAAAAAGCAGATATATTATTCCCTGGGATTGATGAGGCTGAGATGCTTTTAGGAATAAGTGAACCAAGAGAAATCATTAAGGCTTTTCATGAAATGGGAACTAAGATGGTGGCACTAAAATTAGGTAAAGAAGGATGCAGAGTATCTAACAAAAAAGAAGAATATTTTGTTAATGGATATACAGTTAAGACTATGGAAGACAGTGTTGGTGCCGGAGATGGATTTGCTGCAGGTTTTCTAAGTGGATTACTAAAAAATAGATCATTAAAAGAATGTGGAGAATATGCCAATGGAGTAGGGGCAATGGCTACTCTTGTAAAAGGAGATGTAGAAGGTTTACCAACATATGACCAACTTCTTACTTTTATTAATAAGAAAAAATATGTGGATAGATAACTTGTAATATTGTTTTTGGAATAAGTGAAATAGATGTTAGTTATGATAGGATTAAGGAAGCAGTGCCAGCAATTGCATCCTTAATCTTTTTTATTAATAATAGAACTAATCTAGCTCTAAATATATCTGTTAATATTATTGTAGTGAATAATAAGATATTATTGTATAAATATTGACAATTTAAGACTATTATTTTAGTATTAAAGAAAGTTGTTGAAATAGTCATCTGTAAGTTTATATTACAAGATTACTAGATAAAAATATATAACAATGTCGGGAAGGGTGTGTAAATAAAACTTGTTTATTTAAAGTAACAGTAAATTGTGTAGAAAGTAGGGGAATATAATGAAGAGACAAGGGATATTAATGATTCTGATTGTATTTATATTAACATCATGTAAATCTAAATCAGATGAATATGTCTATACGTATGTAAAATTAGAAGATATAAATTCAGAAGATATACAGGAGATAGAACTTGAATTTGAATTAGAAGGTAGTCCATTATTTATTGAAGAAATGTCAGACGGTTATATATGCGCAACCTATAAAAAATCCGAAAAACCTAATCAAGACCCTATAAAACTTAAACAGTATTATTATACACCTATAATACGAAAGCTAGATAAAAATTATAAAATAATATGGGAAAAGCAATTTGACGGTAAGGGACATGTAGAAGCTCTACAAGTTCGTGATGACGATAGCTTTATCTTGACCGTTGATTTACAGTGTAGAACTGTTATTGGATATGATAAAGATGGTAATAAGCTTTGGAGTAAGATATTTAATGATAAACCAGAGGTAATGCTTACTGATTCTGGAGATATAGCTGTTTGTGAAAATCGTTACGCATATAATGATACATTTATGACTAAGATAGATAAAAATGGTAATATTGTATATTCTAAGGCACTAGATGGTAGTGGTACTCATTGTATAGCAGAATACAATGGAGATATTGGCATTCTTGTACAAGGATACTCAAACTCTACAAAGAGTAATTTAGCAGGCGATAAAGGAGAAAATAATTTTTTTGTAGCATGTATTAATGAAAAAGATTTTGAAGTAAAATGGTTATATGATTCTAATAAAAGTTACGGAACAAAAAAATCAATATATATGTATGACGATAAAGTATATTTGACTTTACGTAAACAAGATAATTTTTTGAGTAAGGATGAATATTGGTTAGTAATACTTGATAACAATGGCAAAGAATGTGGTAGTATGAAATATGATCCTGATTCTGATTTCTTAGACTGGGGAAATTGTGTAACTATTTTAGATAACAAAGATATAATAGTGGGAAGCAGTGAGATAGTATATAACGGTTTCTTAATAATATTTGATCATAACGGCAAGAGGAAAAAAATTATTAAAGACCTGAAATATCCTCTTGATACAATTACACCAACTGATGATGGTGGATTTATAGTAAAGAGTCAAAGAACTATAGGCAATATACCAACTCCAGCAGTATTATCTACAATTTGGACTGATACGGAAGTTGTAATAGTAAAATATAATAGTGATTATGAAGTAGAATGGCGTAAGACATATGATAAATACAAAGATAGCAAATTAGTTGATTGCATTATACCATTAAGAGATGGAAGGGTTATTGTAGAAGCACAATAAAGTTTTTCTATAATAAAATATTATACTTAGTTATTGACAGCTTCAGACTATTGTAGTAGTATAAAAGTGGAAACTATTATAATAGTCTGGAGTGGTTTTATGGAACTGATTAAGTTATTTGACTCGGAATTAAGGCTTATGGAACTTATTTGGCAGCAGCAGGAAAGTACAACAGCTAAGGAATTAAGTCTTATTGCGGCTGAGGTTATAGGGTGGAATAAGAATACGACCTATACTATTTTGAAGAAGTTGATAGCAAAAGGAGCCATAGAGCGTATAGAACCAAACTTTGTATGCAAGCCTCTTATAACAAGAGAGAGAGTACAGCTAGACGAGACTAGGAAACTCATAGACAAATTATATGATGGTTCTATAAGGACTTTTTTTACTTCGTTTATTAAGAAAGAACATTTGTCCAAAGAAGAGATAGAAGAGCTCAAAGATATTATTAATAAGGAGCTGTAAAGGGTGATTACTATGATAAAAAATATATTTTACTACATTTTAAATATGAGTATAATAGCAGCTATCATAGTAGTTATACTTCTATTAATTAGAGCTGTTTTCGGGAAGTGGCTGCAAAAACCATTGATTTATGCTCTATGGGGTATTGTTTTATTTCGTTTGCTGATTCCAATATCCATATCAAGCGAACTCAGTCTAATAAATATGGTGAATCCTGATTTTGCTAAGGCTATTGTCGTATCTGATGCTAATAATGGTGTAACGGATATAACTTATAGTGTAACTAATGTGATGCAGCTTGCAGAAAAATATAATCCCATAGAATATAAGACCAATAGGATAGAAAAGATTTTTAATATTTTTGGTCTTATATGGTTGATTGGAGCTGTTTTATTTGTCTTAGTAGCTATTATAATCTACAGAATAACCATGAAACGTCTTAATCAGGCTGTAAAATTAGAATATGATATCAGAATCTTAGAAAAATACAAGGAACGATTAAATGTGAATAGTGAAATAGGGGTCTATGAATCAGGTTTTATAAATACTCCAATTGTAAGTGGAATATTGAAGACTAAAATTATTATACCTAAGAATATAAAACCAGATTTCTTGGAATACATATTGATTCATGAGTTATCCCATATAAAAAGGAAAGATAATATATGGAAGTTACTGACTATATTAGCAGTATGCATCCATTGGTTCAATCCTTTTGCATGGTTGTTTCTATGGATTTCAGAACGTGATATGGAAAATGCTTGTGACTATAAGGTATTGAGGAACATTCCAGACAATAAAAGAAAGAATTATGCATTATCATTAGTAGAGTTAGCGGATAGTCAAAGATTACCCTTTCCTGCATTAGGCAACACAGCAGTGAAACAAAGGTTAATCAATATTTCAACGTATAAGAGGATATCTACTATTATGCTGATAATTACTTCTATTCTATGTATGATAGTTACAATATTGTTAATAACGAATCCTATTACATAAGGGGTGTATATAATGAAAAGAAATAGGATATTAATGGCTGCAGTATTAATAGCGTTAGTACTGACATCATGTAAGCATAATATTATAGCTAAAGAAAATTCATTAATACTAGATAAAAAAGCTGAGCCAGAAATAGTACAAGAAGAAGTAAAAATTATTGATGATTTATTTGGGGATAAAAAGTATTGGAATAAGATAGGACAATATGATACTAATTATGTTAAATTGAAAGATATAAATAAAGAAGATATAGAAGAAATAGAAGTTTATTTTTCTATGTTAGGGGAGTCTTCTACCATAAAAGAATTATCTGATGGTTACATAACTGTTGGTCTAAAAAAATATGTAAAAAGCGAAAGATTAACAAAAAATAAAGCAGCTTTTTACTACAAACCTATATTTCAAAAACTTGATGAAACAGGTAAGATAGTATGGGAAAAAGAGTTAAATGAGAATATACCTTCTGGTTCTATAAAGCATCTACTAACTTTTGAAGATGACAGCTTTTTATTCGCAGTTGATTCTTATCCACAATGGATAAATGGAAAACTAACGAAGGAAAATAGTTATATAGTTAAGTTTGATAAAGAGGGTAATCAGCTATGGAAACAAGAATTTGATAATTTTTCTAGAGATATGTTTGTTGATATACTACTAACTGATTCCAAAGAAATATTTACTATTGGGGAATGGATGGCAAAAGATGGTAAGGCATCCATTAATGAAGAACAAATTGTTAATGGTGACGGTAGTAATGACATTGTTATAACTAAATTAGATTCAAAAGGCAATATTGTTGGTCAGAAGAGCTTTGGAGGTAGTGATTATGAGGACCTATATGTATCAAAATATGATAAAGATATGGGTATCATAATAAAAGGCCGTACTAGGTCAAAAGATGGAAGCCTTGCAATAAATGGTAAAGAAGATAGTAAGATTTTTGTTGCATGTATTGATGAAAAGGACCTAAAAATCAAATGGGTTCATCATTTAGAAGAAAATTATTCACCATATAACCAATTATATATTGATAATGGCCTGGTATATGTGGCTGTTGACGGGGGCTCAACTCATTCAAAAGAGAATAAGGGTCAGATAATAACTATTAATAATGAGGGAAAAGTAACTAATACCATAACAAATATTTATCCTGAACCTGAGAGATGGGCAGAATCTATGATTACACTAAATAATCATGATATAATTGTGGGATGTGGTAATCAAAACGTAGGTACATTAAGAATATTCAGTAATTCAGGGGAAGAAAAGAAAATAATCAAGAACCTGAACTTGTCGCCTAATGAAATTATACCTACAGATGATGGTGGATTCATAATTAAAAGTATAAGAGAAATAGAAACCATACCTCAACCACCATACATATCAAGTATATGGTTCGACCATGAAATTGTTATAATAAAATATGATAGTGATTATAGAGTTGAATGGCGTAAGACATATGACAAATATAAGGGAAGTATAGAAGTAGAAAAAGTGATACCATTAAAGAATAACAAAGTTATTGTTGAAAAATAAGTAGTTTGATGGGAGTAAAATATTTAATAAAGTTATATAGTATGTATGATTCTAGATATATTAGGGATAATTAAACATGAGGGATATAATATATAGCACCTTGATTGAGAAATTAATCAGGGTGCTAATTATTTATGAATTTTTATGAAAAGTAATATAATATGTAGATAAATATTAGATAAGATAGTATAATTAGGACAAAAGACATATATGAATGGTAATATAATGTAAATTATTGGATAAATTACAGTTTTTTAGTAATAATACTGTGAAAAAAATTATATTAGGAAAGAAGTGATTTTGTGGTAGGGTTTTTATTAGTTATTGAGGATGAAATTACTCGTAGTAAACTGGAAGAATTGTATTATCAATATCACAAAGAAATGTTCTATATCGCTTACAACATATTAAAAGACTATCATGAAGCACAAGATATTGTACAAACGGCAATTATAAAAATATCTTCATATATCGATAGAATTGAATCTATAAAGTGTAACAAAACAAGAGCCTTCCTTGTTATAATAGTTAGAAATATCTCTTACAATATATATAATCAAAGAAAGCGAAGAAACACAATGCCATTAGATAGTATAGAAGAAATAATACCTGAAGAGGATATTGGCCCAGAGTTACATATGATAAGATTGGATCAAGCAAAAGAAATGGCAAGATTACTTTCTAATATCAACAAAACATATGCTGATATATTAACATTGAAGTATTATTACGAGTATTCAAACTCAGAAATAGCTCAGCTGATTAATATGACAGAGGGAAATGTTAGAGTTAAAATCCATAGAGCAAAACAAGCATTGAAAAAAGAATGCCTAAAGGAAGGTGCTTTAAATGAAGCAAACAGATATGGATACAAGACAAAAAAATAAAATTCTTGAATCATACTATGGGTACATAGGTTCTTGTCATATAGAAAATATCATTACTGATCAGGATAATCAAAGAAACGAAATGAACGAACTAGAGTTTCCAAGAAGTATTGATGAATGGTTTGTAAAATTTTATAGGAAATATCGAAGAAAAGAAAGAGTGCAAAAGTTAAATAGAAAATTCAAAAAAGCAGGTTGCAAGGTAGCTGTATTACTATTATTAGTAATAGGTATAGGAACTGTTTTATCATGTACTGTTGAAGCTTTTAGAATTAAGATATTAAACTTTTTCATTGAAGAAAATAAAGAATACACTATTGTACAAGTAAAAGAAGATAAAGAACCCATACCAGACAGTTGGAGTAATTATTATTATCCAGAATATCTGCCACAAGATTTTATATTGGATAAATCAGAGATTATGAATGACAAGAAAATATTAAAATTTATTAATGAAGATAAGTTCATATTAATAACTCAATCTCCAAACGGAACTAACTATCAAATGGATACAGAAGATGCTGAAGCGGATAAAATTATAATCAATGATTATGAAGGATTATTGATTGAGAAACAAGAACATACTACGATTATTTGGCACAATGAAGAATTTAGTTTTAATATAATATCCAATATAATAAGTGATGAATTGATGAAAGTAGTAAAAAATTTAGAAAAAAGATAAAAAAAAATCATAAAAAGTGTAACGAAACACCTCTCTTTATTGTTAATAATATGAAGGGAGGTTTTTAATATATGAAAAAATATAAAAGGCTAGTATGCTTATGTCTTATACTTGCTTTTTTTAGCACTACTTCTTATGGACTTGAAATGGAAACAATGGACTGGCAGCCAAACTTTGTTTCCATAATTACCTTTGAAAATACTTTCGAGATATCAGACAGTGGACAAGCATCTGTTACCTGCTTTTTATTTGCTAGAAATGTCAATAAAGTTAAAATAACCGCTAATTTACAAAAGTATAAAGATGGGGAATGGAAAACAATTAAAAGCTGGTCAGGTAGTGAAGATGACACAAGTTGCTTAGTAGGGGGGAAATGGTACATAGCAAGTGGTAATACTTACAGAATGACTTCATATGGCTCTACTTATAAAGATGATGAATTTGTAGAAAGTACGACCTATATTAGTGAAAGCAAAGAATATTAAATAAGGGCAATAAATTTTTATTAGATTTTAAATATAGAGAGAAAAAGTAAAGGTGGATATATTATAATACTACCTTTACTTTTTTGATGAAAGACTCTAACCACTGGACCTGCTGTATTACCAGCACTCAAGATTTATAGATTGTTTGGATTACATAAAGATGTTATACTATAAGAAAATTAATGACATAAGGTAGATTTGTGAAATGAGATGAAGGCTAATTGAATATTTAATAATAGTAAAATAATATTTGTATAATATAAAAAATAACAATACAAAGCTTTCTGACTAAAAAGTTGGTAGCTGACTAGGAGGAAAATATATGAAGCCAAAAGAAATACTATGTCAATGGGTTGATGCATTCAATAATGGTGATGTAGAAACAATATCAGAATTATACGATGAAAATGCAATAAACCATCAGGTTGCCAATGAACCAGTAAAAGGTAAAGAGGCAATAAAGAAAATGTTCGAAGAAGAATTCTCCCAAGCAAAAATGGTTTGTATAGTTGAAAATATTTTTGAAGATGGGCAGTGGACAATTCTAGAATGGCGTGATCCATTAGGTTTGAGAGGTTGCGGTTTTTTTCAAGTAGTTAATGATAAAATTATATTTCAAAGAGGTTATTGGGATAAGTTATCTTTTTTAAAACAGCATAATTTACCTATCGAATAGATGTTATATAGCATTCTGACTAATATGTTGGTTAGGATGCTTAATTTTTAGGCTTTTTTAGGTAAATTATATAAAAATACTTATAGATATATCAATGAAGTACTATATTTTAACCCAATAATAAATTGAAGTATTTTACATAAAATAGTATAATTATAATACTATATAGGGAATTTTGTTAAAAAAGGTGCGAGAATTATGAAAAAAATACCAACCAAGAGGCTTTCTGTCAGAGGGCGTATAGTTACCATGTTTATTGCAATAATGCTGATTACAATATTAGTGTTCGGTATATATGCTACTTATAACATGTATAACAATATAATGAAGAATACATATAAAAACATGAATCTAATGATTGATGCCAATAATGAAAACCTAAACCAATCCTTTAGTATAATTGCCAATACATCAATTGCCCTATCTGCAAGTGATGCTGTACAAGAATGGATTAAAGATGATAATTATTTTAACAAAAACAACGAAAAATACTATCTCAATGTACAGAATCTCAATAAACAATTCCAGAATATATTAACATACAACAACGTATGGGAACTGAATTCCTTAACGTATGTTACTGTATATGAAAATAGAGAACTCCTTGGATACACTTACACAAAACAAGTAAGTACTAAGAAAATAACAGATGATTCCAAAAGAATAAATGAACTTGTGATAAATGATACTGAAAAATATATTAGTTACATACCACCTTCACAAAGTAACAATACCATATACTACACCAGAAAATTGAAATCTGACTTTACAACTAATGACAGCCTGATAATTATAGCAGCTATAGGTGAAGAATATATAAAAAACAAATATAACAGTCTTTTAAGCTATGATGGTTCATTAGTTTATTTAGTAGACGAAGAAGGGATTATATATTCATCCAATGATAACTCATTATTAGGGAATAAAATATCAGAGGATATAACTAACAACATTGATACCAACAAGATGAATGAAATCAATTATAATAATAAAAAATATGTAACTGTCTCTAGAGAAATAAAAGAAAATGGATTAAAACTAATATACATGTTGCCAAAATCAAATTTAATCAAAGAAACAGTCACTGGTATGAACTCTTTTATCCTTATATCAATAATATTATCAGTGGTATTCATTACATTCGTTGTTATCATATCCATGCGAACTACTGTATTCATCAAAGATTTTACTACTGCAATGAATAAGGTAAGGGAAAAAGACTATGATTACAGAATGATAAAATATGAGGATGTAACACTAGACACACTAGTTACAACCTTTAATTCTATGATATCAGAAATACAGACACTTTTAAAAACCACATACGAATCAAAGATTTTACTTAATGAAATGGAAATAAAATTTTTGCAGTATCAAATGAATCCACATTTTTTATTTAATATACTACTAACCATTCAGATCAAAGCAAAAATGTGCAAAGACGAAACAATATATCAAATGATAGCATCCTTATCAGCTCTATTAAGAGCAGGAATATACGGAGATAAACGCTCCATCATAACTATAGAAGAGGAACTGAAATATGTAGAATACTATTTGTCACTCCAAAAAATGAGATATGAAGACAGGTTGCATTATTCTATTGAACTAGATGATGAAGAGATAAGAATATGTGAGATACCAAGGCTTGTAATTGAACCTATAGTTGAAAATGCAATTGTTCACGGTGTCGAAGAAAGTGACAATGAAGCTATAGTTTCAGTAGAGATAAGTAACGATGACGAAAAGATATATATCAAAGTAGTTGATAACGGAATTGGGTTTGACGTTGAAAAAATAATGAATACTGAAAACAAAGATATAACAGATAGAAAAGTAGAACGTGAAAAGATGGGATTAAAAAACACAGATCAGAGATTAAAGCTTATTTATGGTTCCGATTATGGACTAAATATACAGAGTCAAAAAAATGTAGGTACGACTATTGAAATAATAATTTCAAAGAATAAAGGGAGAGCAGAAAATGTATAAAATAATGCTTGTTGATGATGAACGTAACATTAGAAATGGTATAAAACATCTTATAGATTGGGATGGATTAGACTGCGAAGTTGTATCAGATTGCAGAAACGGTAAGGAAGCTCTTGACTATATAGAAGATAATGAAGTTGACATTGTTGTAACAGATATAAAAATGCCTGTTATCGATGGTCTGGAACTATGTAAGAACATAAAAGAAAACAAATATGATGTAGAAGTAATTATTCTAACTGCGTATTCAGATTTTACATTTGCTCAAAAAGCCATTAAATACAATGTAGTCGATTTCGTAATAAAAAATGAGTTCATTGAAGAATTGCCAAGTGCAGTTGAAAAAGCAAAGGAAATCATTAATGAAAAAAGGAAAGAGAGCAAGAAGATACAATTATCCCTCAATGATTATAATGAATACCGTTTACATATATTAACAAGATTAGCACTGTCACAGAATGTAAGTATTGAAGACATAGAAAAATACAACATAGATAAATATAATTATTGCATTAGTGCCTGTGAGATAAACTATTATGATGGAGAAAAAGAAAATAACTCTTCCATAAAAATGATAAAAAACTTCCTTAACATAACTATGAAGGATTATGACTCGGAAGTAGTACCTATAAAAGATAATCATATCATGATTGTCATACTAATTGATAAGAACAAAGAGGTCACACTAAATAAGATAGTACAGCATTTTAATGAGATTCTACTGATGGTAGAAGAATTTATGCGTTTGGATATCAAGCTAGGAGTAAGTCAAATCATTAATGAAACTAGTGAAATAAATAATGGTTATAAAAAAGCAAATGAAGCATTATCTCGTATAACAACTAAAGGTAATACATTATACATCTACGACTCAGAGCCTGTGATAGATGAAAACGCTGTGAATATCAATATTGAACAATTTACAAAAGAGATATGTGATATAACATTAAAAGGTGATAAGGAAAATGCAGAAATCAAAATAAAAGACTTGGGTGAAGAGTTAGTCAAATCCAATAAAAGCTTTGAACAATGTAAAATGAATATTCTTATTATCTGTAGTTCAATAATACGAAATGTTGTTAAATATGATATAAGTCAAGACTTTAATCAAATAGAGAAGAAATTATACAAAAGCATCAATGATGCCAAGACCATGTTTAGCCTTATAGATATAAGCAAACACATAGTTGATATAGCAATAAGTATATGTATTGATAAAAAAGATATCAGAAACAAGCTGGTAACCAATGTAGATAATTTCATAAAACTCAATTATAAGAACAATATCTCCTTGCAAGATATAAGTAACGCAGTGTTTCTTAACAGCAGTTATCTAAGCAGAGCCTACAAAAAATCAACTGGCATCACAGTTACAGATGCAATAAACATGTATCGCATAACCAACGCAAAATCATTACTGAAAAACAGTGAGTTAAAGATATATGAGATAGGTCTAGAAGTTGGATTCAGTGATCCTGCATACTTTTCACATGTATTCGTGAAATACAACAATCAGAATCCAACAGAATATAGAAATAGTAATATGTAACAAAAAACTTGCTTTGATAAGATATTATAATCATTAGAAATTCTGATTAGAATATTAAAGCAAGTAATTTTTTTACCTTTTATAGAGATATTAGGTAAAAATAATACAAGGTCAAAAAATCCAGAATAATGCTTGGCTTTTTTGGTCAAAATTAAACAATCAAAAGGAAAAGTAGACCATTCTGTTAATGAGGATTTACATATATACTATGATTACAGAAAAAATAATAACTGATTAACAATTAAGGGAGGATATTTTTTTATGAAATCTATGTTAAAAAAAGTAATGGCTTTGATGGTAACTCTTACGATGGTTTTCACTCTAGCTGCTTGTGGTAGCAAAACTGAAAAATCAGATGATACGGTATCAAAGGATAAACCAGTTGAAATTACATATGCAACATTTATGGTAGGTTCACATGTATCAGCGGCTGCTGAAAAAGAAGTCTTAGATGCATTCAATGAAAAATATGAAGGTAAGATAAAAGTTAAAGTTGAAGAATTACCAAGTGATGACGCTTATGTAAATAAAATGAAAGCTCTTGCTGCTGCTGGAGCATTACCAGATGTTATTAATGGTAAAAATGGTCTTAGAGAACTAGCAATAAAAAATGGTCAAGCAGTAGATGTTATGCCTTTAGTTGAAGCTGATGCAGAATGGAACAAATATGTAGGTGAAGGTGCTATCAACTATAGTAAAACAGAAGATGGAAAACTATATTCAATAGCTAATCAAAAACAAATAGTAGGTTATTTCTATAACAAGGACATGTTTAAAACAACTGGTATCACACCAGCTAAGACATGGGAAGAATTCATGTCAAACAATGAAAAATTAAAAGAAGCTGGATTCACACCACTTGCTATGATGACAGGAGAGAATGCATGGACAACCAATCTTTGGCTTGCAGCTATGATCGGTACTAATGGTGACGAAGGTAATGAATTCATGAATACCAATTATCCGGATAGCTATGAAAATGATTTAGTAGTCAATGCTCTTACAATGGTTCAAAAATGTTTAAAAGATTATACAACACCTGATGCAATAGGAGCTATCTACGCTAACGCTGCTAATAACTTCTTACAAGAAAACACAGCTATGATCGCTAATGGTCCTTGGATGGTTCCAGATTTTACTGATACATCAAAAGCAAAAGAAGGATTAGTAGATAGAGTTGGAGTTTCATTATATCCTAATGATGGTGTGGTTGCACAATACGAAATCGGTTATGTATTATGTACTGCTAATAAATCAAAAGAAGAACAAGAAGCAGCTCTTGAGTTCTTAAAATTCAAGACAGGAAAAGAAGCACAAAAAATATTCTTAGAAAAATCAGGTGCTTTACCATTAACAGCAAATGTAGAGATCTCAGACGAGTACAAAGCGGCTAATCCACTTGTTGTTGACTTAATCAATCTTGCTGATGAAGCAAAATACGGATTTGAAAACATGGATAACACAGCTCATTCAAGTGTAATTGAAGAATTCTCATTAAACTACCCAGAATTAGTTTACGGTGGCATTACTCCAGAAGAAATGGCTTCAAAACTTACACAAGCTGCCAACAAGCATAAAGAACAATAATAAATAAGTTAATACAATTAAAACCTTGTCTTACTACTATGTAAGATGAGGTTTTTAAGAAAACAATTAGCAGTGGAGGACAATATGACTAAAAATAGAAAATGGATAATTTTATTTTTAACTCCTGGTATTATACTTTTTATTTTTGTGTTTCTTATCTCAATAGTTTTGCTGGTAGGCACATCATTCACTAACTGGTCAATCGGTTCAAGTATATCATTTTCAGGAATTAAGAATTACATATACCTATTTACTAAAGATAAAGATTTTATAACAAGCATTTTCAATACGATTAAATGGATTGCATTACAATCAACTATACATATACTTATCGGTGTTGGTTTAGCACTGATATTAGCCAAATCCAAATGGTATACCTCACTTGTAAGAACAGTATTTTTTATACCAAATATCATTTCTAGTGCTGCGCTTGGTTTATTGTTCTTATGTATTATGAATCCTCAATTTGGAATGGTGAACAATATCATTACTAAGATTATGGGAGAACAGTTTGTCCATAACTGGTTCATGAACCCTGATACTGCATTTTTCTCAGTAACTATGACTTGGTTGCCTTATGCAGGATTGGTTACTATTCTTGTCATGGCAGAGATGGCTTCCATATCCAAGGAAATATATGAAGCCGCATCAATAGACGGTGCTTCATCTTTTCAACAGGATATATATATTGTACTTCCTATGATGAGAAATATCATTGGTACAGCTACAATATTAGCTGCAACCAGTATGTTGCAAAAACTGGATATCATCATTATGACTACAGGAGGCGGACCTGGTGCTAGAACCATGAATATGCCAATGTATCTCTATAACACAGCTCTTGTAGATAATAACTATGGACTTGCAAACGCACAAGGTGTAATTTTAATAATATTAGGCCTTATTACACTTATTTCTGTTCGTAAGATTTATAGAATGGATAAAGAACATTAAGGAGGAACAAATAGTGAAAGCAATTACACCAATCAAAAAAACATTAACATTCATATTTATTTTATTTATTGTCATAATATCCGTAATTCCTTTTATCTGGGTGTTTGCATCTTCTTTTAGAGGTAATGCAGAGATAATGTCATCAGTATCAGGATTCCCTAGCGGATTGCATTTTGACAACTATGTGGCTGCATTCAAAATTGCACCATTATTGATTTTTTATAAAAACAGTGTGGTTGTATCTATTATAGCTACAGTGATTAATCTTATTATATTTTCAATGGCGGCTTATGTAATAGTTAGATGTAAGTTCAAGTTGAAAAAGACGATTATCATTGCGTTTTCACTTGCTCTTGTAATACCAGGGGCGGCACTTTTACAACCACTTTATAATACACTTTCGGCAACACATCTGTATGATACTCTGGCAGGACTTATTATTGTATATGCGGCACTTGGTATGCCTACGACTTTTTATATAATGATGAGTTATATTCAGACTATACCTTATACGTTGGAAGAAGCGGCTTATATTGATGGAGCAGGATTTTTCAGAACGTTTATGCAGATTATATTACCACTTACACGTCCTGCATTTGCAACAGCAGGGGTATTACAATTCTTATTCTGTTGGAATGAATTTCAGTTTGGACTTACTTTGACCGGGGATAAAATGAATAGAACAGTTCCTATAGCGCTATATTATTTCAAAAGTTCATTTGCCAGTGATTATGGTGCTATGTTCGCGGCAACAGTGTTAGTTACGATTCCAAGTATTATCATATATATGCTTATGCAGAAACAGATTATTTCAGGGCTTGTTTCTGGATCAGTAAAAGGTTAATCAGAGTAAAAGGGGATTTAGAGTTTAGAGTAGAGGATATTGTTTAAGGATATTATCAAATGAGATTTCTTGTTTTGGCTGGGTAGGTTGGATAAGAAATCTTTTTATTATGTCGTCTTTTAAGTAGTTTTATTGAATTTAATAATATATTAAGATAAATATGAGAGGTTTGTGTTATAATTGATATGTTGAAATAAATTGTATTTAGAAAATGTTATGATAGGGGTTAGGTAGTATGAAAAAGAATATTTTGGTGCTTGGAATTTTGCTATTGCTATTGCTGTTTTTTGAGACTCAGAGTAAGAATACTATAGAGGATGCGATGGAAAAGGCGAATATAAATGTTAGGCAGATATTGCATCAGGTTGATAGTGATAAGGGTGTTGTGGTTTTTTATGAGCCTATGGAATTTATCAATGGTTGTAATGTTGGGTTAGTAGAAAAACATTTTAATAAGTATAAATGGGTATTTGGTGGTGGAACTAGTTGCTTTTTGGATGAAGTTGGTTTGACATGGAACTATTGTAATGTTGGTAAATCATGTGAAAAAGGAAGTAAAGATTCTTTTCCTGTAGTATATGGAGCTATAACTCATTCTGATATAGTTGAAGTTACGGTAGCATTGAAGGGGGATGAAGCTAATAGTGCAACTATAGTTGAAACTGCTTTGGGTAGGATATGGTATTTGTTTTTGGATAAGCAGATAGGTTATACTCCTGAAATATTGGGGTTGGATAGTAATGGAGAGCTGATTTTTGGAATGGGTATGTAGGTATTTGCTTTTGCTAATTTTACTTATGTCTATTAATGTTAATTAAGATGAAATAAAAAACGTGTCTAACAGTGAAATGCTGTAATGACACATTTTTTATCTATGTCAATACTAATATATCAAATTAAGTGTTAATCGTAACATATCAATATTTTATCGTTTTTTTCTTTGGCATTTACTAAAAGAGTTAGAAGTTCAGTAAAAACGTCTTTTGTAACTAAATCAAAAGCTGTTGTATCAACACTCAATAGTTCATCAATTACTGGATTAAGATTAGGTATTTCCCATGGGCTTTCATCATACCAACCTTCATCTAAGTGGTAATAGTAGGATAATCCTGACCATACATTGTTTATGGGTTCTACGGCATTCATAATTGTATCAAAATATCCTATCCAGATTTTTAAGATTAAATTTTCATTATTAGGTTTTACCCAAATAAATTTAATTTCTGGTTCACCTTCAAATCCTGTATAATAATTATTAATTATTTTATCCATAATATTCCTTTCTATGGAGCTGGCCAGTGACCATGATCCAATAAAATTTGTTGTTCAGGTGTAGCTATACAATTTTGTCTAGCATTTACTGCGGATTGCCATTCGCTCATTGGTGTCCATTGATTATCGCCTGTTAAAATATGTTGCGTTTTTCGTTGACCTGTAGCAGTGCCAGGAGTAGTTCTAGTAATAACCCATGTATTTCCTTGGTTTTCAGGTGCACCGGGAGTTCTAGTATGCCAACGTGCTTCATATTTAATAATACCATCTGACCATTTGTATTTTATTTGTTGATAGCCAGTTTTATTTTGTACAATAATTTTTGAAGTATTAGGTATTTTAATGGGGCTTGATTTTGCAATTTGTGTTGTTTTGTTAATTTCCTTTGTGTCATCTAATTCATTTTTCTCTTGGTTGCTATCTGAAAAAACTATACCAGGAATACTAATCTCCGTTGGAATTGCTGTAGGTATAACTTCGCCAGTTGTAGTAGCAAAAGAAGGTGAAGGTGAAAAACGTTGACTACCAAAGAGTGGTATTATCCCTAAAATTTCACCTGCTGCATAGTAAGAACCAAACATTGTATCATGATTAACCAAGTATTGTGTAGCTTCATCTTCATAAATATTATCCATACCTAATTGTTTTTTTATCCAATTAGTACCTTTTCTAATCGTGCCGTTAAATACTGCATTATCAAATCCTATCGCTAATGGTAATACATAACTACCATTATAGGACCACGAATCATTGGTATCATAATCAGTATTATTATTTTTAGATTTATCACTGGTATTCCAAGTTGGCCAATTTTCTTTTGACTGTAGATATAATCTCGTATCATATGCGTAAAACATATACGGATTATAATTAATAAAATTATTAACGGTTGTAAAGTTAATGTCATCATTATCTTTAGGTATAGGTTTATTATTAACTTTTTCATTGGAATCAGTAAAAAAATCATGTAGATGTTTTAATCCGGATATTAATTTATTACCTATTCTTGTAAGAAAACTTTCTTCATTTTTATCAGTTAGTGGTAAACTTGATTTGCTAGAATTTTTATTAATTCGTACATTATCAAGTTTAGCAAATGCTAACTTAAGTTTTCTCTCAATTTCTGTATAAGATTTATATGTATCCCGAATGAAATTACCAGTTGCATATAGTTGTAGTTCTATTTTATCTAAATCATTATACAGTCTTTTTAAATCTAAGTTGATATTTTGGCTGTATTTTATGTCAGAATCTAGTGAATTAGTTATATTAGAAAGATTATCTTTGATACAATTAATTTTTAATGCTTTATTTTTAAATTGGCTTTCTTTTTTGCTTAATTCTTCATTGTTGATAGAAATTTCATGCATTACATCCCTCCATTATATTATCATAAGTATTTAATTAATTCTAGCGTTTATTATGACAGCAGATTAAGGTAAATAGGATATAAATATATGGTAACAGATTTATTAATAATTTCAACAAATCCTGACGAAATGCATGATTTATGGGATGAAATGCATAAATTAATATTTTTTATTACTTTTTGGTAATATTATAATGATAACTAGATAATTTTGTGATATGTATTTTGGTATAAGTGACTAATTGCAACTGAATGGAATCATTTTCAGCACCATATCCACTACGGTAGTTAGTGAGTCCTATATCTTTTTTCCATGTGAATGATTCGTAATATCCTGTAGAGACTTGATTATTATATGAATGAGATTCTCTTTCGTCTCCATTTACATCTAGATAGTGATGAAATCCTTGTTCGTTATCATCTAATGAATCTTCAATTTCGGTATCTTGACAAACGATTACACTATCTTTTGGTAATTCTTCATTTGCTTTTAGCATATCAAGGTTTTGCTCTGTTGGTGCTATTTTATATATCGTATCTTCTTGAACATAAAAATAACCTAAATTCAAGCGTTCAGCATTAATCCCTTCTATAGAGTCTAGTTTTAACTCATATAATTTTCCATATTTAAGATTAGCTAATTCATTAATATTCAAAGTTACATCTTGTTCAATAATATCATCAAATAAAAATTTACCTTTATAGCTTTGTTCAGAAATATTGTTGGTAAAAAAATAGGGATTAACTATTTCTTTTTCTGTAACTTTTGTATCAGTTTGTGATAATATTTTTGAATTATCATCATAGCTACTTTCACTCTTATTATTTGAGATATTATGAGCTATTATAAAAGAAGTTATTGCTAGACCGATTGCAAAGATTGTAATAAGTATTTTTTTCATAGTTATCCTCCTAGCACTTATTATCAAAATTATTCTTTTAGAGAATTTATAAGTAAATATACTCCAGGTTGTTTATCAACAGCTTCTGAACTGAATTTTCCATCTGCGACATATTTACCGCCTGTGTATACATTTGTTCCACTGTAAACATATGGACTAATTCTATCTTTGTTATAATATCCTAATCCATTATATCTTTCAGCAAAAGACATCATTGCGGACATGTCATTAGAATCAGAAGTCAACTTATATTGGTCCCTAATATGTTTTTTCTCAGATAAAGCATCTATTGCTGCATCTGTGAAATTATCAAAGTTTTTCCCGATAGGTACGTGTGTGGTTGGTTTTCCTAGAGGATCACCGTTATGTAAATAAGTATTAAAGTTACAACCAGATTCACGATAATGAATAGCTGCTATTAATTCAGGTGGTAAGCCAGTCTTACTAGATATATCTTCATATATTTTTTTATTATTATCATATATTTTGTTGAAATTATTAATGTCCCAATTAAAGCTAGTTGTGTCAATTGAATTTATCTGACTTATTAAATCAGTTTCGTGTTTATATAGTTTGCTAGTAGCATATAAATCGTTATCGTAAGTAGTTACAGTATCATTTGATTCAGTACTACTGTTATCAATTTCAGTAGTAATATCTGAGTCAATAATGTCTTTAGGTAAATCAGTAGAGTTATCAATGTTTTTATCATTATTATCAGTAGGTAAAGGCTTATTTTTTACTTTTTGAAAAGTATCTTTAAAAAAGTCTACTAAGTGTTTTATACTTGATTTTAATGTGTCAACTAATAGTGTTAAGAAACTTTTATCTTTTGGTACAACTGATTGAGTCATTGAGTTATTAGTGTAATGACAATTATTAATATCAAAAGATAACTTATGAAATTCTAATTTAAGCTGTAATTCATTTTCATGATAGGCTTTACTTGTGTCCCTTATAAAATCACCAGTATTATATAACTGTATTTGAATTTTATCCAGAGCTCTATCTAAGCTGTCAATTTCATAGTTAATATTTTGTCTGATTTTTATGTCTGTATCTAGAGAACTACTTATACTAGAAAAATACTGTTTAGTGCTTGCAATCTTTAATGCTAAATTTTTCAATTGGTTTTCTTTTTTGCATAGTTCTTCTGAATTAACAGATATGGTATACATAATATTCCTCCTTATATTATCATAAGTATTTAAGTAATACTAGTCTTTGAGAAGTTAAAAAAATATTATACATATGATATATAGATATACTATAACTATTATGAAAAAAATTCAATAAATCCTGACGAAATGCATGATTTATGGGATGAAATGCATAAATTAATACTTTTTATTACTTTTTTGTAATATTAATGATTGTTTTTTATTAGTAAAATCTATTCATTTCGTTAGCATTATTTTATTTTCTTAGATGAATAAGGTGTTTTTATATCTGTTCTGCCAGCTAAATAATCAAGGCTAGTCCCATAATAATCTGCTAATTTACATAAGGTTTCTACTGTTATGGAAATCTCCCCTCGTTCATATCTTGAATAAGTTCTTTGGTTAATGTTTAGAAATTCTGCTATTTGAGATTGAGTTAAATCATTATCTTCTCTAATATTTCTTATACGTTCAAATATCATTTTAATCACCTCTTGGTTGAATTATATCTTAGGCATATTAGTAGTATTGACAAATAGGCTCAACAAGCCTAAAATAATTTTGGAGGTGTTTTTTAATGAAAGTAGAATACGATAAAATTATTAATAAAATAATAGAAGATTTAATTGGGTATGCATATGAAGATATAATAAATAATGATGAAGAGTTTAGAGAAATGGAGAAAAAATTATGTGTTCACAGTAAAAAAATGCAAGATGTGTTAAATCATTTGGATAGTAGAGATAGAAAGGTTATAGAGGAATATATGGAACAAGTGCAGTGTATAAATGGAGAGTATAATAATAAGATTTATGTTCAAGGGGTTAAGGATTGTGTTCAGGCATTGAAGTTTTTTGAGGTTATTTGATATACGGATTTAGATGTTTAAATGAAATGTTTCTCAGTATATAGTATAATTTAAGTTAAAGGTGTAGGTGATGGTGTTATAAAATATAATATACTTATATGAGTGAGGTATGATGATGAAATTGACTGTAAAAGTAAGATTAAAGCAGCTGACAAAAGAAACATTATTTGAAGCATATAAAAGAGAGGAAGTCTTAGGGTATTGTAAGAGATGTGGCAATTATGGTAAGAACTATAGTTGTCCTGAGTTTGAATTTGAAACAATTAGGTATTTAGAACAGTATAATTACGCCACAATTATTATGACTGAAATAGATACAAAACCTATTAAAGAACAAATAAAGAAATTTGAAATAACTGACTTGGGGTCAGATGTTTATAAAAACTATATAAAAAACAAACCTGATAAAATTGTTGATATTAATAGTGTTATTTCAATGTATGCATTCAATAATATAAAAAATCAGATGGCAGATAAACTAATTGAGATTGAAAAAGATATGGATAACACAGTTGGATTACCACCAGGCTCATGTACAAGATGTAGTACTTGTCTTAAACAACAAGGGAAACCTTGTATTTACCCAGAGACACTAAGGTATTCTCTTGAAGCATTAGGTTTTATGGTGTCGGATATATATAAGAAGTTCTTCGACTTAGAACTAGGTTGGACAAAAGGTGAATTGCCTGTAGCTTTAAATAGTTGTAGTGCTTTGATGACAAAAGAAAAAATTAGTGAGGATGTTATTTTAGATAAATTAAATGGGATAGTATTAAATATTAATAAAAGCTAAGTAGATTATAGACAACAAGATAAAAATAAAATATATAAGCATGACTTTATTTCTCAATAAAGTTTTGCTTTTTTTATGGTTAAAGATTGTTTGTAAATTAAATCAAAAGATGCAGTAAAAAGCAAATATATAGAGAATTAGGGTTTCTTATAATAAAAAAAGTTTGAAAATAACGAATAAGGAGTATATAATAATTAATAGAATTGTATTAAAATGTAATATTAGTTCTAAATTAAGGTTATTAAATAATTGGTTATAGTAAAATATATATAAAACTAAATTAATATTTATTAAAGTAAGCTTAGGATAACGTAATAAGAAAAGAAAGGTGTATAAGATGAATAAAAAAAATATATTAGTGAAGAATAAATCTCTAAAAAAAATTATAAAAAGTGATTTTGTTAAGAGTATAAGATTACCTTTGTTATTATTCATTATTGCATTTATATGCATATTAGTGGTTGATGATTTATCGCCCTTTAGTAGAAATATAAAAGAAAGTGCAGCTATAATTAAAGTTATTTTTATAATTTGTTTTTTTGTGTTCTTATATTCAATGAAATTAGGACATGTTTCTTATAAAATAGCTAAAGCCAAACAAAAAATACTAAAAGAGTTAAATAGTGGTACTAATAATGTTGATTTAACTATAAAAGATTTTGATTCGATTTTTAAAGATAATTATTTTGAAAATGAGTGGAAAAATTATAGTAATTCCTTATTTGTGCATGATGAGGTTAATGAGGATAATATAAAGATTTCTAAAAGTTTTGCGACAAAAGATGCTAATGAATTTATCAATGGTTCAGTAGTAGGTTTGAGAGAGAGACTTTCTATTCATAATTATATTCCGCATATTTTTATATCTATCGGTATATTTGGAACTTTTTATGGGGTAGTAATGGGTTTATCTAACCTAAATCTAGAAGTTCAATCTGAGGAATTAAAATCAGGTATAAATTTTCTTTTACATAATATACAGTTTTCTTTTAGATCTAGTTTATATGGAATTATTTTTTCAGTAATATATGCGTTAGCGTATAAGTTTGTTATGGCACAGATTAAGGTTATGACATTTAATATAGCTTCTGAACTGAATACAAGATTAAGATTTGATGTGGAAATGAGATTATTAAAAGATATAAATGAAAATGTTGAGAAAGCAGAATATAATATGGAAAAAATAGCATCAGATATTGTAGATAAGATTGGAAGTATTATACAAAAATCAATGGAAACAATGATGAATTCTTATAACGACTCAATAGGGGCAATGTCCAATTCGTTGGAAGACAGTGTTTCTAATATTGGAAATGCTTCGGTAGCAAATATTATGAAGCCCCTGGAGAAATTGATTGATGATTTAAATGACCAATTTCAGATTAATAAAGAACTTATAAGTGCTATTGGAGAATACAACGTAGAGTTTAAAAAGAACATGACTGAGTATACTGATGTTAGTAAACAATTTAATCAGGGATTAATTGAGGCAAAAGATAATATAATTAATGTTTCTGAAATAATGACAGCCAGTGTAGAAGATGTAGAAGATTATTCAACAAGAATTAGAAAAGAAAATATGGAATTTGTTAATAGACTAGTTGATGGAATTAATGACTATCAATCCCAAACAGATGTGTATATTGATAATTTAAATGGAGCTGTTGAAAATGTGGGAATAATCAATTCAGATATGTTTAAGACTTTGGATGAAACTAAAATATTTGTATCTGATATAACTTCAAAACAAAAAGAATTAATAAATGTATTTATGGAGTACAAAAATTTAATCAATGATTTGTCCTCAAATATTAATGAAAGTGTTGTTACATATAATGAAAAAGTGAATACAGGTCTTACAACAATATTTGCTCAATATGATGATCATTCAAGTAAAGTATTAGGAAATTTAGATAGTTTAGTTAAAGAATTAAATGAATCAATTGTAGAGATTAATGAGCCAATAATAACTCTTACAGAATCAATTAATAAATTATCAGAACAAAGTGAGATGATAGAAAATGTATAAGTATGAACAAGAAGAAGAAATATCTTATTGGTTATCTTTTAGTGATTTAATGGCTGGATTACTTATCGTTTTTATATTAATTACAGTTATCATGGTATTTGATTTGAGTGAATCAACAGAGGCTTCAGATATAGCTAAAAAAGAATATGAAAATATGCACGAAGAATTGAAATCTACAAAAGATAGATTAGATAATATAACCTCAATTAATGATAAAATTATTGTTTTACTAAAAAAAGAACTTGGTGACACAGTAGAAATCAATGAGGACACAGGAGCAATATCACTTAAAAGTGATTTACTATTTGATTCGGGGAAAAGTACTCTTAAAAAAGCAGGTAGAGAGTTCATTAAAATTAATATGCCAGCATTTTTTAAAGTTTTACTTAGTGATAAAGATATAAAAGATAACATTAATGCGATAATTATTCATGGTTTTACAGATGATGCTGGGAATTATGACTCAGGATTAAAGCTGAGTCAAGATAGAGCGAGAACTGTTTTTCAATATATTCTTTATGAGCCAACTTTTGCTGAGTATGCAGAGGATTTGAAGGAATTAGTTGTACTATCTGGAGTGAGTGAGACAAGGCTACTTGAAAAAGAAGAAGAAGAATCTATGGAATCGTGGAGAGCGAGAAATAGAAGAGTTGAATTTCAATTTGAATTAAAGTTTAGAGAGATTTTTGAAACTATTAAGGAACAGCTTGAAGGTGATAATGATGAAAATTAATTTGAATATAATTGACTTTAGCATATTACAGCCTAATAAGTTAAAAATTCTTAGTGAAGAAATTGAAAAAAACCCCTATAAATTAGAGAATATTAATTATAGTATAGAAAAATTAATTGAAAAGATAAGAAAGAAAAGAAAACTGACTTACAGAGAACATTTAGTAGCTATACAAGCTATAGATCAAATAGTAGAAAACAATGTTATAAATGAATATAAAAAGATATTAAGTGATTATCAAAAATTACTTAATAATAGAAAATCAATAATTTTATTAAATACCGTAATGAAAACTTTATTTCCTAATTACTATAATAGATATTATTTAGAAATAATTAATATGGTAATAAATTCAAGTAGTAACGAAGGTAGATATACTAAATACAAAGAAAGATTTGATAATGGGTGGAGTAGGGCAATAGATAAAATGAATAGAGAACTTGAAAATAGTACATTCAAGAGAGTATATAATAATGTGTTTCCAAATATATCAATATCCAATAATAACAAGTTTGTTTGTGAATGGATATATAGATATGCAATTAAAAATAAATTTAATGAAAATGTATGTTTATTAATCATTGATTATTTTGATGAATTGAATGATTACATATCAATAGCTATTCTAGATGAATATCTATTATCGTTATATAGCCAAATTAATAATTTTGAATATCTAGAAAAATATCATCATAAATTACTTGGAAAGATGTATGTTAGATTCAAAGAGCCTGATAATACAGCTGTTTGGAGTAACTTTAATAGTAAGGCAATTGAGGTTTATAATAGATGGTTACTGTTAAATAAGTTGTTAAATTATTTTGAAAATCTATCAATAAAACGAGAAGAGCGTTTGGCTTTTTGGGAAGATTATTTTAGATATTTTACAAATATTGAATTTTATAATGAGTACGATTCAGCATTAATTATTGAAACTGAAAATCATACATTTGTTGAATTTGGTGGAGCAAATGGTGGTGCAACATTTTATTATGATAAATCAGTTCTAAATATTGAAATAATAAAAAATGAAAGAAAAAAATGGCATAGAACTTTAATGATTAGCAGAGTATTAAAGAATGTGGATATTGCAAACAATAGAATGATTCATAGTGGATATTGGCAGAACAAATATCATAATTATATGAAACAGATTGGTTATGTAAGGAGGTAATTATGTCTTTATTTTGGAAAAGTAAAAGCACAAAAGAGTTAATATATAGATTAGATGCTGAAGGTTTTATTTTATGCTATGATAATGGCGTTGGAATAAATAATGAAAGTGAATTATCTTATAAGATAAAGAGTATTCTAGCTAATAAGAATTATATATATTCCTCAGAAGGAGAATATCTTATTCCATATGATCAAATATATGATTTTTATTATCAAGATAGCAAAAATGATATTTTTGAAAATAATTTGATGGAACGAGAATTTATAGACGATTACAAAGCCTTCCAATTCCCAGAATTATTTAGAGGGTACATAAAGTTTGAAAATAGAGGAAATTATTCAATCGATAAGGAAGTTATTTATGATTATAGTTTTTGGAAAGATGGTAAACAATTAGAGTGGAATAAATTAAGTGGGAATGTTTTAACGTCAGGAAGGATTTCTTTTGTTTTACCTAAAGAAATTTATGAAATTGTTAAGATCGTAAAAAATTTTAATACTAATTCAGAGAAACGAATTTCTCTATATGAACAATATTCTTTATTGACTAAATTAAAGGAAGAATTAAATCATGTACCTATGACCTTAAATAGAAGATTGAGAACTATAGAACAACCATTATTAATTGATGAAATAAAATTAGGTATGAAAGAGATAGGTGATGGATTTTTTATTGCACCTAAAGTGTATGCTGATGAAGAGAGGCAAGAAGAATTTGAAAAAACATTTAGTTCACAAGGGGCAAATAACGCTTATATTATTAAAAATAAACGTGTTGTTTTTAAGAATGAAAATACATTAAATCAAATTCATGAAGATTGTAATGTAAGCATAGAAGATATGCATAAAATTCTAAACGAAGAGCACAAATTGAATTATGTTGAAGGAATTGATATGGAAGATATCTTCAGTCCGAGGGTTAAGGGTATTGGATATTTATCATTAGGAAAGCTAATTTCTTCGTCAAAGGGAGAAGAGAATTGGTTTGATTCAAATGATTATTTACCAATATATAGAGATGATGTAGGTGAAGAAATTCAATTTACACCGGATGATGTACAACATTTGGAAGAGGTGCTTACTCAAGAAGGTAATATTCTAAAGATCAAAAATAATTATACAGATAAAATAATTCTAGCAGGACGAGAGCAGATAGAAGATATTGTAGATAGAATAAAAAATGCAGAGGTTAAAGTACAAGATATTAAGTCTTTAACTCTATTAGAAGCTTTTGAAATAGAAGTAATTAATAATTCTACTAATAGTTATTTTGAAATTGCAGGTAAATATGTTAATAACTATGATGACATAATTAGTGAAATAAAAGAACAAAAACAACTGTTAGAAACAGATGATAAAGATAGTAAAGAGAACAAAAATAAAAAAATAGGGTTGTTAATTTACGATAATCAAGAAGTTAAAGAATATGAAGAAGTATCAGATGAGGATAAATACATAAAAGATTATAGACCATCAACATTTATAAAAAAGGAACTTTTTAAACATCAAAAAGCTGGAGTGGCAAAAATGATGTCATTATATAATAAGGATGAAAGGAATGGAATATTATTAGCTGACGATATGGGCTTGGGAAAAACATTACAAATTATAACTTTGATGGCATTAATAATAGAACATGATAAGTCGGCTAGATTTTTAATTGTTGCACCTAAGATGCTGTTGCAAAATTGGAAAGATGAGATTTCTAATTTTGTAGTTGAGGAAGTGTTTAAAGAAAAAGTTATACAAGGGCGAATTGCTAATACAATTGAAGAAGAAAGGATAAAATTAAAAGATATAGCTCAATATAATTTAGTTATAACTACTTATGAAAGTCTTTACATTAATCATATTTTATTTGGAAAAAATGAATGGGCTGTTATGGTGTGTGATGAAATCCAAAAAGCAAAAAATTCAAAAACTCAGATAGGGTATGCAATAAAGACTCAAAATGCTCTATTTAAGGTAGCATGTACTGCAACACCTATAGAAAACTCTACAGAAGATTTATGGAATATTTTAGATTTTTGTAAGCCAGGATTATTGGGAACGCAAAATGATTTTAAAAAGTCACTAAAAAATAACAGTACTAATGATGTACTAAACAAACAACAAATAGAATATGACATAGCAAATAAGTTAGATAATTATGTTATTAGGCGAAATAAAGATATTATAAAAAATAAACTGCCTAATAAAAAAATCATATTGCAGAAAATAAAGGCAAGTAATTTTGAAAGAAAATGTATAAAAGAGGTATTAGATAAAAGATTAGAAGGGGAGTCACCACTAGTATTGGTAAATCAGTTAATTAGCATATGTGCCCATCCACTTTTATATAAGAAAGAAATAGTATCATCAATAGATAAAATTATTAACAGTTCATCTAAAATGATATATTTAAAAGCTGTTTTAAATGAGATAAAAAATAAAGATGAAAAAGTATTAATATTTGCAGATTGGTATAAAATTCAAGAATTTATTATTAATGCTTGTCAAAAATGGTTTGGAATAACACCGTTAATTATTAATGGAAAAACTACTGAGGGGAAAAGACAAAGTTCATTAGATCTATTTAAAAAATCTATAGGATTTGATGTCATTATTCTATCTACTGAGGTTGCAGGTGTTGGATTAACAATTACAGAGGCTAATAATGTTATTCACTATTTAAGAAAATGGAACCCAGCTAAAGAAAATCAAGCAACTGATCGTGTGTATAGAATTGGTCAACTAAGAGATGTGAATGTGTATATTCCTGTGATTACATATAATGAAGAAGGTAAAGAAACATATTATGATATGGAATCTTATATAGAATCATATATTAATTTATCTACTAAAGGGTTAAGTCCGGATGAAAAATTAAATGCACTTTTAGTTAAAAAAAATAAACTACTGAAAGATTTTTTCTTTGCTGTAAGTAAAGATGATACAACTATTGATTTTAAAAATGAATGGGATTTTGATGAAGGCATAACAGATAAAGTAATTAACATATATAAATTTAATTCAATGCAACTAACTGACCAGAAAAAAGTTATTGGAACAATATTTAGTAGAAAGGGATATATAGTAAATGTTATTGAAAATATCAATGGTTATGATGTTGATATTATTTTATATAAAAATAATAAATATAAGTTGATATCATTACATGATAATGGCGTTGATGATTTAATAAATAGAAAAAAAATATTAACATCATTTTATAATGAAATCAATATAGAAGAATTAATTATAATTGAAAAAGAGTCACAAATAAATGATACACCAATTAATGTTTTAACTCAAAAGAAACTTGAAAAAGAATTGGAGAAATGGTGTTTGACATATAAAGATATTGAGTCAATAAAAATATATAATAAAACATCTGATGATATTATTAATAAAGATGATAAGATTCAAGTAATTTAATTAAATTATTAAGGAGCTCTTTATGGATGGTCAGTATATTGAAAAATTAAAAACAGGTGGAGAAATAATCATTAGTAATAAGGATTGGTATTAAAATATTATTTTCGAGGTAAAGATATAAGACTTTATGGATTATTTGTTAAGATACCCGGTAAGCAAATAGACTCATATATATCTGCTTGGAGAAATAATTTTGATAAATATATAGAGATGAAAAAGATTATGCTACAGGGAGAGAATTATCAAATAAATGGAGAAGGGTATGAAAATTCATTTCGGGGCTATTGAAGGAGTATGCTTGCGTTCATGTCATTTACCTATAAATACACAAGAACAATTAACGTGTTTACTAGAAGACTATGAAAATGCTAAAATTATTGCATATAAGATGAGTATGATATTAGATTCATTTACTAAAATAGATAAAGTATTAGATGAGAAAAATACTATAATAAAAGATAAAGACATAAAAACTAATGAGTCATGTAATAATAGAAATGAAATTTGTAATGTATATATATTGAAAGCACTGAAGTGCAAAAATACTTCGATAAATTAAAATTAGACTATATTAATATGAATTTATATACTAATGGATTAATAGATGAACCAGATATCATAAATAAAAGATTAACAGGTTTTTATCATATTAAAAATAAGGCTTATATAAGTATAAAGGATAATATACCAATTAAATCAACTTTTGAGCCTAAAGATATAACTAGAACTAAACCTTCGGATAATTTTAGAGATATTAAGCAATATTATTCAAAGATTTTTAAGTCCAATATGAGTGTGAGAGAATTAATTTATCTATATATCAGAAATACAAAAGTAGAAAATCTGTATAATAAAGTTAGACTCACATATTTAAGAATGTATATGTTTAATAAAAAGATTACAGAAAACAAATTGGAAATAGAGCAAATGGAACATTGTATTAATGAGTATTTAAGAGATAAAAACTTAAATAGACATGAACAATATGTTGATTTAGTAAATTGTTTGAAAAATAAGTTAGCTAATGACATGCATAATAAATCAATTAGTTAATTTATAAGTCAAGAACGTATAGAGAAAGGGAGTAACCAATGAACAATAATCTAGGAAAATTAAATTACATAGAAAATCTAAGAGGAATATGGAACAACGAAGCAAGTGATTTTACACCTTGATTTGCTGAAAATATAGACATTTTGGGCGAAGCATTAGGAATCAAGAAGTATTGTTATTAATGATATTACAGAAAGTAAAATTTTAGAATTAATGAATAAAATGTACAGAGATTCGTTACAAGATCTAGAGAAAATATTAGAAGCAGCTATGGAAACGTTAGAATGATCGTGGTTTGTATAATAGAGTAAAAAAACTATTCTATACTTATATTATATCATTAATACATAGGAAAAAACAGACTTACATAATTCATAATATTCTTATATAATAACCTTATTCTATATTTGAAGGGAGTAAGTACATGAATAGCTATGAATTAAATCGCAATTTTATGAAATCTTCGTTAGATGATTATGACTTATCAGCTACAGCTGATCTTGCAAAAGGGGAACCACAACCAGATATACAGAAACCTATTAATGAGAACTCAAAGGTTATAGAGTTACCTCAAATTACTTTAGAATCTGTACCAAAAGCAGATTATTATGAACTTATTGCAAGTAGACTAAGTAGGAGAGCATATTCAGAAATTCCAATCTCACTAAAAGATTTATCATTTTTACTATGGTGTACTCAAGGTGTTAAAAAAGTTATAGGTGGTTATAGGAGGCTTATTAAAGATGGTTCGGGAAGAAACTATCTTCGTTATGTTGCATCAGGAGGTTGTATTAATCCTTTTGATACATATTTAGTAGTGAATAATGTACAAGAAGTTGAACAAGGAGTATGGAAGTATTTACCTCTAACTCATCAGTTAGTATTTGAAAAGGAAATTGACAATATGTCAGAAAAAATATCAAAGGTTTTTACAAATAAAAGTCAAAATCAAAGTTATACATCTAAAGCAGGAGTAATATTTTTTTGGGTATGTGTTCCATATAGAGGTGAATGGAGATATAAAGAAACAGCACATAAAACAATGTTATTAGACCTTGGACATATATCACATCAGTTATATTTGGCTACAGAAGTAATAAACTGTGGTTGTTGTGCAATTGGAGGTTATTATCAAGATAAGGCTGATTCATTAATTGGAGTAGATGGAGAAAAAGAGTTTACATCTTTATGCGCAACGGTTGGACATATAATAGATTCAGAAAAAAATTGGATTGATAGATACCCAGATGCACGAATAAATCCAGATTATTATAAATTAAAGTGAAAGGAAATTACTATGGAAAAAAGAGGTGTAAGATTTTTAGTACCAAATGAATACGGACATCTTATACAAGATGTTCTGAATACTATAGATATTGAAAGGTATTTCTGGCATATAGATTCAGATGAAATATATATAAGCAATGATAATGAAGGAATAATAGATAATTTATTTTCTAGAGATAAGAAAAATAATATATTATCAGGAAAAAAATTTAAAAAGTTAATTAGTGAAAACATCTATTCTACTATATTTGGTGAATTCAAAGCTTTTACTAAGAGCTCAGAAGTAACAGAGATAGATACATTTGAAGATTTTATAAAAAGTAAATGTGAAATAGTATTATTAATAGTTGATTCAATTTATTATGATATATATTGTAAAGATGTTAATACCATACTGAGCATATATGAAAGTGCAGTGCAAAGTGGATATGATAATGTTGAATTTATTGATGAAAAAGATTCAAGAACAAGGTTATTAGTATGGTAATTTATTAATATTTAAGATTATGATAATACATCTTTAATAATATAATTTAGGAGAAGAAAAGAGGGAGCTAAATTAGTTTTTTACTCCCAAGATTTCCAAACATCAGGTTCATAACCAACACTTGCTTTTTTACCGTTTCTAACAATAGGTGTTTTTAGTAATTGTGGATTCTCTAAAAGAATTTCTTGCATGGTATCACGGTCTTGAGTATACGCTAGAACGCTTTCTTTATAATTAGGAGATTCTTTATTAATAAGGTTTTCAATGCTAACGCTCTGTGCAATTGATTTTAGTTCACCTGGACTGAGACCTTTTTGGAATAAATCAATTTTTTGGAATTTGATACGACGCTCTTTAAAATATCTTTCAGCTTTTTTAGTATCAAAACATTTTTTGCTTCCGAATATTTGAATGTTCATCATGTTTCTCCTTAACTGTTTTTACTACAATAATTATACTAGTAATACTAGAAAAAGACAACTTCCATATAGAAATTATACTTTGATATATACTGATGATTATAAGAACATATTGTAATGAGGATTAATAAAAATAATTATTTAGTAAAATAAATAATAACTTATAAATACCAGAATATAGTATAATATGGATTAAGACATAGAATCATTAATTCATATAAGTATATTGCTAGGAGTTGGATATGTATAATCTTAATGAGTTGAAAATAAGAAATTTTGAAACTGAAGATGAAAGTAATATTTCAGAAATATTTCTAGATGGGTTTTATAGTAAAGTGAAAAATTTAATAGATTTACCTGACGAACACAAAATTGACTTTTTAAGAGATTTTGGAATCTTAGGAACCGAATATAAGGAAGGTCATTTTATTGCTGAGGTTGATGGTGATATTATAGGATTGATGCTTCTTAGATGGGTGGGACAAAGAAAACAAAAGAGTAGACAGCTTAAGTTTTCTCAGTTAGTAAAGAAGTATGGATTTATACCAATTATAAAAACTATGGCTAAAATAATTATGATGAATCATGATCCTAAAAAAGGCGAGATTTATATAGAACATATAGCAGTATCAGAAAAAGCTAGAGGTCTTGGGATTGGTAGCATATTAATAGAAAAAGCATTTAATACAGCTAAGTCCATGAAGGATATACATAAAGTAGGTCTAGCAGTAATTGAAGATAATCATAGAGCTCATAAGTTATATAAGAGATTAGGATTTCAGGATGCACGTAAAATAACTACCAGTTTGGGGAAGTGGGCAGTTGGTGTTTATCAATATACTGAAATGGAAAAAGCAATTACAGATTAAACATATTAAGAGAATTGAAAAGGAGAAAGGTTATTGGGTTAAATGAATATTTATAACCTAATAACCTTTTGGTTTACAGCAATTATTTATATGTAAAGAATAAATAATTTTATTTGGCTAATATACACTACATTTGTTTAATTGTTGCCAACTTGAATTACTTCCAAAGCTAGTTTCCGCCCGGACTTGGATAAAGTATATACCTGGTGCAACGTTTGAAGTATCAAATACAACCATATCAAATTGTGGTGAAGAATCATGAACTTCTGTTTTGGTATATACTAGTTGACCACTAAGATTGTAAACTTTTGATCTAATTGTAGCTGGATGAAAATTGAAATCCTTATCGACTACACAGAGATTCATTCTTGCTTTTACAACAGAATTTCTTGATACAGGATTAGGAAAAGGATTTTTACTTACAAGATTAAATTTAAAATTCCATAACTCAGATGATGCTGAAATTGGTTGAATTAATGCCATAGTAAAGAGTAAAAAACAACATAATGATACGAGTAATTTTCTTTTTTTCATTATACTATTCTCCTTTCTTTTGTATTTCAAAATTTGTAATAATATTATATAAATATATTACAAATATAAATGATTATAACACATTACAGCATAAATGTATATTAAAAATTTATAATATTTAGCATTTTATATAATTATTTTTACTATTTAACATATAAAAATATAATTTGCATTATTCTAAAAATGTATTTATTTGTGTTTTTAGGCGGATTCATATATATTCATAATTTATCTAGTTGCCAAAAGGAATTTATTTAATATAATTATTAGAATTATGTTATAATATATTCGGTAAACTAATACATAATTATTAAAAATTTAAGTAGTTGATAGTAAAAAAAGCTAGTAGAGGTGGAATAATATGATATATTTACTAGGTGGAGGCTTTGGATTTAAAGAGGATTTACAGAATGAATTTAAATCAGTTTTAAAAAATAAAAATAGCATTACTTTTATACCAACATCTCCACAAGATAGAAGTAAGTGCGAGAAATATAAAAAAGTCAATTTATCGTGGTTTAGTGATATAGGAATCAATTTTGATAATGTTAGTATGATTAATCAAGAAGATGATGTTATCTCAGCACAAGATAAAATAATTAAAAGTAATATTATATTTTTAATGGGTGGTGACCCAATTACTCAATTAAAATTTATATCAGATAAAAAATTAGAAAATTGTTTATTAGAATATGAAGGAATAATAATAGGTATTAGCGCAGGAGCTTTATCAATATGCAAAAAATGTATTCTCACAAAAGATCAAGATTATCCTGAAAATATAGTTGTAGATGGGATAAATTTAACTAATGGCATTAATGTTGATGTGCATTATACTAACGAGCATGATGAAAATTTGTACCAAATAATTAAAGAGCATAAAATAGACAAAGTATATGCAATACCCGAAGATGGTGCTTTAAGAATAGATAATGATAGTATAAAGTTTGTAGGTGAAGATGAGTTTTATATTATTAAGCAAGGATTAAAAGAACAAGTAAATATAACAGAAATAGATTCCCCAATTGAGGGATTATAAGGAGGTAACTCATGAATCTAAAAATAGCACTACTACAACTAGAACCAAACAAAAATGATCAATTAGCTAATCATATAAAAGCTGATGCCTATTGTCGCAAAGCAGCTAAGTTAGGTGCTGATATCGCATTATTACCAGAGATGTGGAATATAGGATATACTCCATATCATCATGAAGTATGGGATTATAGTTACGACCCACGAAAACCTAAATATCCAGAACTACTGGAAAAATGGAAACACCAAAGTATTTCAACGGATAGTGATAATATAAAACATTTTCAATATTTAGCAAAAGAGCTTAATATGGCAATCGGTATAACATATCTAGAAACTTATAATAATGGAAATCCTAGAAATACTTTATCAATAATTGATCGCAATGGTAATATTGTTATGACATATGCGAAAGTACATACATGTGATTTTTCTTTAGAATATCATTGTACTTCTGGTGATGAATTCAAAGTTATTGAATTAGATACAGCAAAAGGTAATGTAAAAATAGGTGATATGATATGTTATGATAGAGAATTTCCAGAGAGTGCACGTGTATTAATGTTAAAAGGAGCAGAAATAATCTTAGTACCTAACGCTTGCGGATTAGAAATTAACAGAATGTCCCAGATTAGGACTAGGGCTTATGAAAACATGGTAGGTATAGCAGTATGCAATTATGCAGGTGAAGACTTCGGTCATTCGATAGCATTTGATGGAATGGGATTTGATAACAAAGGTAATTCTAGGGATATGAAATTAGTAGAAGCAGATGAAAGTGAAGGAATATTCATGGCTGAGTATGATCTTGATAATCTAAGAGACTATAGAAATAGAGAAACTTGGGGAAATGCATTCAGAAAGCCTGAAACGTATAGAGATATTGTTTCTACAGAGGTCAAAGCTCCCTTTATAAGGGAATTAAGGAGGTAAGATATAAAAATGACTTTTTTTGAATGTGAAACTCTAGGAGGAAAAGCTAAAAAATTCAAATGGAAGTATTGTGAAGATGAAGGATTAACAATCTACAGGGTATTTTCAAAAGGTTCTAAGCACATTTCAATTTTCTCAGATAATGATCTGGATAATATTATAGATTTTCTTAAAAATAAACAAGAATTACCATTAGCTAATAGTGTTGATAAAATGAAAAATGGTACTGAAAAAGAGGGTTTTGGTAGCTTTATCTACGACAAGATTAATGCTGATACTAAATTTGCCCAATCTGCCAGTCAGCTGGTCGCCATATTAATTTCAGCAGGTATTATTGGTTATAATGGAGCAAAAAGAAATATGATATTCTATTATAAGGATAGTAATTGGAAAATAAAATTAATTAAATACACAAATTTAAAAACCCATCATTCCTAGAATAATGGGTTTTTAAAATAGTATTATTACTCAACTACAATATACTTTCCTAGCTCCTCAAAGAAATCAGAATATACTCCAGTAATCATTATATTTTTATCATCTGACTTAATCTCCAAAACAAAAGAATTTTCTCCTGATGATTTTGTTAGCTGTATATTTTTATAGTCAAATTTTACTGTTTCTTTATCTTCATCATTATAGATACTAAGTCCATCGCTGAGAATTTCTACTTTTCCATAGTACTGATTACCATCTTCTGTAATAGATACTGAATATGATGCTGATTCATTAGAAGCATTAGTGTCTGATTCAGGGTTAGTGGTAGTTTCATTATTATCAGTTATTTCTGGTACAATACTTTGTGGATTTTCTATACCAGTTCTTTCTTCAACTAATAGTTCTGTATTTATTGATTTGGCTAACTCAGCTAATTGTTTTTCAGCTTCTTCCTTGGTTGCAAAAGAGCTAATTTCTACAAAGAATAATCCATTTTCATCTTTAAGGATTCTTGGTTCATAATCACCTATAAAGCCTTCTTCCAAGGAACCTAAAGCTGCACCATATTCATATGATTGAGTTCTTAATGAGTATGTTTTCTTTTCTTGATAATCCTTATCTTCTTTTAATCCAACAATTATACTTGCTGGAGATTTTCTTTCCTCAACCTTGTACTCAACAGGACCATTAAATTCAATAACAAATCGAATCATAGAATCGTCTAAAGTAATAATTTTATATACATCTTTCACATACTTATTTTCTAGCAGTTTTTCGAAGTTTTCTTCAGCAGAGAAAGCTCTAGCACCTCCTATTTCAAATGTCATTGTATATGGATTTTCATTATAACTCACTTTATAAGCTCCTACATTTTCTTGTAATCCATCATCTTGTGAGAAGTTTATAATAATATTTTCATATCCATCTTTTTCAAAGGAATCTATATCGCTTATATCGGTTCCATCTGTTATTGAACCTCCGCCTGATTTGCCATTATTGAATTGAAGAACTTTTACAAGATTTCCAACATAAGGTATATCCTGTAAAAATTTTGCAAAGGATGATGACATATTGATTCCTGCTGTAACCAATGTCAGAGCAACGGCAAAACTAGCACATATTTTAAGTAGTGTATTTTTAGTATTCTTATTATTTTTATTCATTTGTGAACGCCCTCTTTCTATACCCGCCTGTATATTATCGTTAAGTTCTGTAGGAATTTGGATTCCATCATAATCTTTTTTTAATTCAAACAAGCTGTTTTTATTCATATTTTCTACTCCTTCAAATCAATTTTCATTTCTTTTAGAGTTCTATAGAGTATTGTCTTTACAGTACTTGTTGGTAACTCTAAAATATTTGCGATTTCCTCAAGCTTCATATCCTCAAAAAACCTTAGAATGATAATGGTCTTTTGTTTTTCAGTAAGTTTATCCAGAGCTTCTCTGACAATAAGCTTTGCATGTAGATTTTCATTACTAGAATCACTCATATTTTCAATGTAACTCATATCTATTGATACTATTTTCCTGTTTTTATTAATAAAGTCAATAGAAGTGTTGATTAAAATCCTCGTTAACCAGGTTTTTTCATATTGCACTTTTTTTATTTTATGATATGAGATATAAGCTTTGTAAACTGATTCTTGTACGATATCTAAAGCATCCTCTTTATTTTTTACATAGCTATATGCAATTTTATATAATTTATCTTGATTTTGATTTATCAAAGATAGAAAATTATCCTCTCTCTCTTTGACGTAATTTTTCTTTTTAAGACCAAAGGTCATATCTTCACGTCCTTGTACATGTAATTGAAATTTCAATTTCACTAATTAGACTATTAAACATTCCAAAAAGTTTCAAATTTCTTTTAGCATTTTTTATATACTAATAATTATACCTTTAAAATCTAAGAATTATATATAAAATTATAATAATCGTCCATACTTATTTTGGGAATTTTATGATAATATGGTTAAAAGAATATATATTAATGCTATAATTGGGGATAATGACTTATAATTCGACTAAGCTTATATATTCTTTAAATATTACATGAAAGGAATTGTATTGTATGAGGAAAAAGGTATCTAAAACATTTCATTTTATTCTAGCTGTTAGTTTAATTTTAAGTATGATGATGGTTCGCCCATTATCGGTACAAGCAAGTGGAACAACATATTATATTGATTCTGTTAACGGAAATGATACCAATAATGGGATGAGTACTAATACTTCTTGGAAGTCTCTGGAGAAAATTAATTCTATGGTATTTTCACCAGGGGATAAGATATTGTTAAAAGCTGGTGGTGTATGGAATGGTCAGTTGAAACCTAGGGGTTCAGGTACAGAAGGTAATCCAATAATTATTGATATGTATGGAAGTGGAGATAAACCAATAATTAATGGACAGGGTCAGGTGTTGATTACGTTATATCTATATAATGAACAATACTGGGAAATCAATAACCTAGAGATAACTAATCAAGGTACGTCTGAATTAACTGGTAGAACAGGAGTGAAGGTAGAGGCTAATGACTATGGTGTAGCAAATCATATCTATCTAAAAAATCTAGATGTTCATAATGTTAATGGTGATAGTGTTAAAAAAGATACAGGCAATGGTGGAATATTTTTTGTTATAACAGGAAACTCCATAAAAACTAAGTTCAATGATGTATTGATAGAAGATTGCTCAGTTAAAAATGTTAATAGAACAGGTATTTCTGTTGGTTTTACTTCAGGGGCTTCCTTATATGATGGTTATGGGGGCAGATATCCTCATCATATAGTGGAAGACTATTCTTCTGAAAACGTAGTCATTAGAAACAATTATGTAGAAGCAGCAGGTGGAGATGCTATAGTTCTTATGTTCTGCGATTATCCTATTATTGAATATAATGTAGCTAATGGTTGTAATACAACATCAGCTAATGCTGGACAATATAGTGCAGGAATATGGCCATGGCGATGTGATGATGCTTTATTCCAATATAATGAGGTATATGGTACTAAGTATAATGGTGATGGTCAAGCTTATGACTGTGACTACAGCAATAGAACCGTATATCAGTATAATTACAGTCATGATAATGAAGGCGGATTCATGTTGATGTGCCAAGACGAATCTAATGATTCTGTTGTAAGGTATAATATAAGTCAAAATGACAGAGCAGGTATTTTATCTACTTCAGGCAAATCATCTGGACATATCTATAATAACGTATTTTATATAGGACAGGGGTTAAGTACTACTCCATGGAGATATACTGGTTCAGGTGATATGAAGGTGTCCAATAATATTTTTTACAATCTTGGTACTTCAAAATCAGTAACTTGGCCTTCCAATGTTACATATAGCCACAATAATTATTATGGTTTTAATAACCATCCAAATGACCCTAACAAGAATACAGATGATCCACAATTCATCAATGCTGGAAGTGGTGGATTAGGTATAGATACAGTAGATGGATACAAACTAAATCCTAATTCAAGTCTAATCAATTCAGGTACTCCTATTTTATATAGTGGAGGTAAGGATTACTGGGGAAATGAATTATATTATGATAAATCTGATATTGGAGCTTTTGAATATCCAGTAGGAGATATTACAGCTCCTGAATATATTAACAGGGTTATAAATGAAGGTTTTGAAACTGGACAAGGTTCACCTTTCTATTCTTGGAATTCATCAGTCTCCAATAGTAATCAGCGTACTGGTGATTATTGTGGAAAAGTGAATAAATATGGTTCATGGGAACAAGTTGTTAATGTACAACCTAATAAAACATATACTTTAACAGGCTGGATGGCAGTAGAGAATCAAGGCGATGAATTTTGGTTAGGTGTTAAAGATTATGGTGGAAATGAAATTCATACAACAGTTGATTCAACATCATATTCACAAGGTAGTATCCAGTTCACTACAGGACCATCTGCTAGTACAGCTATAATATATGCACATAGACCTAATACAGGATATGGAGCAGGATATGTTGATGATATGGCAGTGATAATGGATCAACAACAACCTGTTGTTAATCTTGTTAAAAATGAAGGACTTGAAACTGGAAACGGAGATTCTTGGAATGATTGGAATTCATCTATTTCCAGCAGTAATCAACGAACAGGTAGTTATTGTGGAAAGGTGAATAAATACGGTTCATGGGAGCAGGTTATTAATGTTGAGCCACAAAAAACTTACACTCTTACAGGATGGTTGAAAGTAGAGAATCAAGGAGATGATTTTAGGCTTGGAGTCAAGGAATATGGAGGTGACTCTGTTAGCGTTTCTATAAATTCTACATCCTATACTCAGGGAACGGTACAATTTACTACTGGAAGATTCAATACTAGCGCAATAATATACATGTATAGACCAGATACAGGAATAGGCGCAGGGTATGGAGACGATTTTCAGGTAATGAGTGAATAAGTATGAAAAAGAAAAAAAGAAATATTAATGTAAAGAAGCTAACCATTATTATTACTATCATCATGACTTTTCTAGTATTATATATCGTTATAATTGCTAAAGATAAAGTGGATGATGATGGAGATAAAACTGTAGCTTATATAAATGATGAACCTATATCTCTAAGAGAATTCAAGCAATGTTTTTCTTCTCAACAAGATTTGGATTATATGATAAGAATAAAGATTGAGCAACTATTATTCAGAGAGAAGAACATAGTGGAAGATATCTCTTATAAAACTTTTATCAAAAGCTTCATCAAAGAGAATGAAAGACGAAAAAAAGCTGTAGATAAAGGTGAAATCATCTATGGACCTAAGCAATTTCAAGAAGATGATTATTATAGTTATTTGCACAGTAAAAGAGTATTGCTGTTAAAAGAAATATTTGCAGAAGATGAATTTGCGATTGAAGATGAAAAACTAAAGCTATACTATGATAATAGTAAAGAGCTATATCCAGATTATAAGAAACAAGATTATATAGAAGCTAGATTAATAAAAATATCATCACTTGATAGACGAGATAAAAAATTGACAGCTTCAGATATAAAAGAGTTAATTGATACTCATGACAATATTTTTGATAATCAAATGGATTTTAAGGATACCATAGAGGAAAAGGGTTATAAAATGGATGTCATAGATAGAGTGTTTGATGAAACTACAGCAAGGAATGATATAAAAATTGAATATAGTATATATAATCCAATTTCTAGATTGAAAGTCAATGAGATAAGTGAGGTTATAGACTATAATGGGGCTTTTTATGTTATCAAATGTATCAGTAAAAAAGAGGGGAGTTATTATTCTTTTGAAGATAAGAAAGATATAATATGGACTAGATATAATGATGAAAAATATGAAGAGCTGATACAAAAACAAATGAATGAATCAGAAGTTAAGATTGTTGATGATAGTTTGGATGTAAATATTAAAGATAATTAGAATGATAATATATTTAACTCTTTGATTGTTGTTTGATATAAATAGCAATTAAAGAGTTTTATTTATGCGTAATTTGTAATATTAGTACTATTATACTAATGAAATGAGTGATAAACATATTTGATTTATGTAATTGAATTTGCTATAATTAAATAGGATATAATAAACAGGATGGTGTAAATTAATAAGGAAAGGATAGATAAATGAAAGTATTAACGTTTAAAGACATTAAGAGTGATATAAAGCATATAATCAGTAAATGTGGGGTAGAACTATATGTGATTCAATTCATTATGATTTTATTCAATGTGTATAGTACATACAAACAATATAGTGTTTATCCGAAGAAAGATACAGTACCAGCTCTATCGGATGCTTTGTTTACCATTATTGAAATGCTGGTAACAGCTATATTAACAATTATTATTGTTACAATAATAAATAAGGTTTATGAAGCAGAGGATTACAATAAAAAAGAAGTCATTGCTAATTCAATCAAGAAACTTCCTAGATTTATTCTTGGATATCTTATAATTGGTGGTTTAATGTTAGGAGCTCTGATAGCATATTCTTTCATACAGATTATTTTACGATCACCATTTTTTGCTTGGATTCTTGGTATAGTTCTTATAGGTGTGTATATTTATATATTAATTAGATTCTGTTTAGCGAAATACATTCTTGTTATAGAAAAAGATAGTGGATTAGTTTCAAGAAGCAAAGAATTCTATATGATGGATAAAGTTATCATGATAAAATATTTTATAGTTGCAATGCTCACTGGAATCATACCTATAACACTATTTATTTCATTACCTGGTTGGTTGGGTATGGAATTAAGCAAGACAGCATTTTTAGTAACAAGATTAATTATTAATGTAATTAATTTTATTTTAACTCCATTAATCAGTATAGCAGGATTATCTATATACAAATATTTTATTGGTAGAAATATCAAAAGAGGAGATACAGTATAGATTAGAATTAATAGTATTATACTAAAAAAATAAATAGTTAAAAGCTAATAAAAGCGGCGAATGACATAGTAATAAAATATGTTATCTGCCGCTTTAATTATATTTGAATAATAGGTATAGCTATTATTTATAAAGCTCTGATATTTGATAGATTACATTTGGTTTTACCAGTGAATATAACAGAAATAAGGAAGTTTTCTTTTACTGGAGTGGAAGACTCTATATTATCAGTGGAGATTTTAGCTCTTTTTTCATGTTTGGTCACTTCAATTACAGGATTAATAGCTCCTCGTCCAATAGCTGTTTTTTCAGTATATTCATATGTTTTTTTCATAGCAGCTTTTTCTGCATCTTCGTATTCATCATATCGTAGTATATTTCCAGGTACAATGACATTATAGTATAGTAGCATATTATTTTCATATACAGGATTTATTATAATATCAACACATACGGATATTTCACCGGCTGCTGCTCCCATTGCATTAGCTACATGAGCATATTTGGGAATAATGCATTTGGTACCTAATCTTTCTGCAACTCTTGGTAAAAATATTTTAGATGGAGCACCTATCCCGATTAGAGGTAGGTCTGTTCTGAAATCTATATTACAGTATTTTCCTTGACCTGTGAAAGCGTGTCTTAGAAGTTTTTGCTGAGTTGCGTATGTAATTATATCTTCATTCTTAGCTTTTTTATTAGCATGATTTGTTGAATGGACGATATTTTCATAGTCAATGAGTTTATCAGCAATCATTAGATAAATGTTTTCACATACTGTATCATAGATTTTTTTACATAATTGATTGACTTCAAAACCATATTGTAATGCAAACTGTTTAACTGCAAGGGTTGCGGCTTCTACATCCCATTGGTCGAATTCTCCATTAACATGCATTATATCTGTTGGAGTAAGAGAACTTTTCATTATGATACTGTTATTGATCAGTCCATCTAGTCTTAGATTATATATGGATATATCACAAATTTCACATAGAGTAGATATATCTACAGGACCATAACTTAATGCTTTTACTATATTCTTTTCATTATGGGTTAGACATTCATATGGAATTTCGTCTTTGTCTTTTATAAGATAGCAAAATACTCCTAAAGGTCTTGTATGGGTAGTTTTATTTTTAACTAATTCTTCTAGACAGGTTTTAATCTGTGGATATTTGCTAGCTAGGCTGCATATAGGTTGAACTCGCCTAGAACCAACAAGAATATTTTCATTTTTATCAATTATAATTTCGCTGTCTCCACCTAAACCGATTGTACTCATATCTATTGATGGTGTGGATGTTTTATATCCGTTGATATTAGCACCTGTTTCTTCCATAATGACTTGACTGTTTTCTACTATGGCAAGGTCACTAGTAGTTCCACCCATATCAAGTACAATACCATCATTGAGATTACTAAGTTTTAAAGCACCTGATACACTAGCGGCAGGTCCTGATAGTAGAGTATCCACTGGTTTTTCTCTTGCATATTCTTCAGTCATGATAGAGCCATCGCCTCGTACTATGACTATACGTACATTAATATTTCTTTTCATCAAATTATCTTTTATTGCATCTAAAAAATTATTGAATATTGGAACTATCCTACAATTAAGTAAGCTACTTACCGCTCTTCTCATGTAATTAAGTTTTGAAGATAGTTCATGTCCACATATTACTGATTTGTTGTTAATCTCTTTTATGAGTTTCTTAGCTTCTAATTCAAAAACAGGATTGATAACTCCAAAAACTTGTACAACTGCATACCCACTAACCATGTTTTGTTCTTTTACTATATCTTCTTTGAACTTGTCCCAGTCAGGTGTAGATATTATATTCCCCTGAGCATCAACCTCTCCATCAACAAATAATATATCATCTACAGATGGAAGACCATAGTCATGTCCATATTTTGATATTTCTTCTGGTTTAGACCCAATTAATATTAATTTCCCTCTTGTGCCTTTGCCTTCAATACAAGCATTAGTTACTAGCGTAGTTGACAGAGATACTGTGCTGATATCACTCATATGTTCTTCAGGTAATTTGTCTAATACGTTATTAATACATATTCTCAGATTTTCTACTGTAGTAGGGGTTTTACATGAAGCAAGAATCTTCATACTGTCATAATCGTAAATGACAGCATCAGTAAATGTTCCCCCTGTATCTATTCCTATTACTTTATTCAATTCTAAACACCATCCTTCAAAAAAATATAACCTTATTAAAATTGTATCTCACCATCTCTTTGTATTCTATTAATATTTTGCTAATATTTGGATTATCTTTACATATATACATAAATGATTTACATATGTGGAGATAATAACTATCCTATTGTAGAAATAGTATTCAAGTGCTAGAATTATATCAACAGATTTATTTAATATTAATAACTAAAATATATAGAAAAAGTTATTTTAATTATTGGTTAGATGATTTTAATTTGAAGTATATTAATAGTATAGTATAATTAAACTATACTATATTTTATGAGGTGAGTTTATGGATAAAAAAACATTAGAATTTACAATCTTCTGTATTGAAAGCTTAGCTGAACAATTAGGAATAAGTCCAAAAGTTGTTTATAAATTATTAAACAAGGATTCAAATATTATTAAAAATTATATTATACCTTGTTATGAACCTCTGCATTCTCAAAGTAAACATTATATAGTAGAAGATTTGATTGAAGTACTTAATGAGAGGGGAATATTAAAATGATAGTATATCATGGTTCTTATTGTCTAGTGCAAAACCCTAATATATCTTTTTCTAGAGAAGCTTTAGATTTTGGTAAAGGATTTTATGTGACAGGTATTAAAGAGCAAGCAGTAAATTGGACTACTAAATTTAAAAGAAGAGGTAAAAAAGGAATTCTGAATATATATTCATTATCTATTGATAAAATAAAACAAAAGTATATGGTAAAAGAATTTTTAAAATATGATAATGAATGGTTAGATTTTATACTACAGTGTAGAGGCAGAAGTACTTGTTATTTGGAATACGATATGATTATAGGTGGAATAGCTGATGATAGAGTATATAATACTATAGAACTTTACAAAGATAAATTAATAGATAAAACAGAAACTCTTAATAGATTACAATTTTATAAGCCTAATCATCAAATCTGTATAATAAATCAAGATATTATTAATAAGTATTTAGTCTATAAAAATAGTGAGGAAGTGTAGTTATGGAAGCGAACAAAACATTATTACAAGCTTTATACAAAAAAATAATCATTGAGTTTTCAAAAAAAACTGGAAAAGATTTAGATGAAAGTATGGATTATTTTTATACTTCTGAAACTTATGAATTAATCAGTGAAGGTGTCGGTGACCTACATTGTAAAGGAGTCAAATATTTAACTGATGAATTAATGCTTGAATATGGGTTTATGGAACATAAAAGTTACCCTAAAGATTTGGTACATTAGTAATAATATAAAAATAGCTGCTCAGACAGGAGGAATTTAATGAAAGTACTAGTATTAGGTGGAACACGTTTTTTTGGAGTACATCTAGTTAATGCATTAGTAGAAAATGGACATGATGTAACAATAGCTACAAGAGGATTAACAAAAGATAGTTTTGGTGAAAAAGTCAATAGAATCATTATTGAGCGTACAAGTCCAGATAGTTTAGCCAATGTACTTGGTGATAAATATTATGATGTTGTTTGTGATAACCTTGCTTATTGTTCCAATGATGTTAAATATCTTTTGGATAATATAAAATGTGGAAGATATGTTATGACATCAACGGCTTCAGTCTATGATAAATTGCATATGGGTATTGCAGAAAGTGAATTCAACCCTCATACTTATGAACTCAAATGGTGCTCACGTATGGATTATCCTTATCCTGAGATTAAAAGACAAGCAGAATGTGCACTATTTCAGGAATACTCTCATTTTGAAGCTGTTGCAGTCAGATTTCCTTACGTAGTGGGAGAAGATGATTATACTGAACGATTATATTTCTACGTTAAGAACATTTTAGAAGAGAATCCTATGCATATTGATTGCCTAGATGAACAAATACCATTTATAAAATCTACAGAAGGAGGACAGTTTATCGCATGGATAGTAGAGCAGGATTTCACTGGTCCTATAAATGGCAATAATACAGGTACTATTACATTAGACGAAATAATACATTATGTAGAAAAGAGAACAAGTAAAAAAGCTATATATTCAATGACAGGTGCAGAAGGACCATATAATGGTGTGGAATCCTTTAATCTTGATACGAAACATGCAAATGATTTAGGATATGATTTTCCAGAATTACATGAGTGGATCTATAATCTATTAGATTACTATATACAAGTAAATAAGTAGGATATTTTAAATATAGGTCTTATTCTACATATTAATATAATTAATTAGTCTAATTGACAAAATAATACCCTATATGCTAACATCCTATGGAGTGTTAATTACACAAAAATAGGAGGAAATATTAATGGAAACACCAGAGTTTATGAAGAAGTACAAGAAAAAGAAGTGTATAAGTCTATTAATTTTAGCAATATTATTAATCGGTGGGGGTTTAATAGTTTATAAGTGTTTGACTTCATATGAAAATAATACAAATAATCCAACTGTTATAAATAGCATCGAAGACTTTGAAAACGCAATGGCTAACAATGATTATATTGAGATGGAAATAAGTGATTATATTGATCTAGGTAGTGTTACAACTGAACGTAATGGTTCTAAGATTTCAGAAACTTATTATATCGGAATTAATATTAATGAAAAAATGCTTGTTGTGTCTATAAGAAATGATGAATATCATAGATTGGTTAATGAAACCAGCTCAACATATATACTCAGGGGTACACTTTCAAAAATCACTAATAACTTACGTGATACACTAGAAGAATTACTAGAAGATGCCATTTCTCCAGAAGAATTGGATGAACTTATGTATGAAGATTTCTTATCTTGGGAAACACCATTTGGTGCACTTACATCAAAAATAATAATATTATTTTTCTTATTCATACTAATTTGCGTGTGCATATATATATTATGTAAGAATACTAAGAGCATGAGAAAGTTGAAAAAACAGCACGGTAGTGATTTCCAGATGTTCTGCGAAAAAGTTGATACAGAGATGAAAGCTCCTACCGCATTAAGAAAAGGTGCTGTTACTGTAACACAGAATTACATTGTAGCTAATAGTCCTTGTACATTCTTTGTTATGCCTATTAACGAGTTAATGTGGGTATATAGAGGAGTAACTAGATATTATAGAATAATAGAAAAATCAAATATTACATTTATATCTTCTAATAAAGCAAAATATCAGATTACATCAATGAATAAAAGAAACATTAATGATCTAATTGAGTATTTTTCACAAGAGGGGCAAAAGTGTATCGTTGGTTATTCAGAAGAACTTAATAAAATGTTTAGAAAAAAACCAGATACTCTTGTTCAACAGTGGAAGAGTGATAACAACAATATTAATAATCAATAACCTAATTGGGCTGCCTTGGCTGTAACTTCATTTATAGCTTCTTGCAGTCCATTTTCATTTAATCTATCAATCATATCATTATAAGCTTCCTCAACACTTTTTTCACTTAAGATAATCTTAACAAATTCATCATTTATATTAACTCTAGATAATCTATCTTTAGCAGGGGTAGACATAAAAACGATATCATAGTTATAATTGATTATTTTTGTGTTATTATCATGCCATTTCATTTCTCTGATTGACATATCTACAACATCTTCACTGCATATAGAATAGTTTAGTACATTTTTTTCATACATTATATCCTGTTGCCATGCTGCCATATTGGACAGAACGTCAGAAGATGGGTAATATTCAAGCATATTAATATAATTACCATTCTTATCTTTAGGACGCGTTATTACTATTTCTCCGTCTTTTTCGTCCCAATCCTTACCTTTTATTCCTAATCTACAGGTTAATGTACCTTCTTCAGACAGCATCCAATCATAGATAGCTAATATCCTTTCCATTTTCTCATCACTGCATTTAGAACTGAAATAGCTTTCTGACCACCATGTAGCTTCTGTGTATTTATAGATATTACCATCAGATGCAGGCCACATATGTAAGTATTTCACAGTATCCAGAAAGTTTAGGTCAGGGTTATATCTATCCCAGATGTCAGGAATATAATTGTATGAATTACCACAGAAGAATACACCGGCTTTACCTTCAGCAAATTTATTTTTTGCGTCTTCTGTATTAGCTATAGCAAAATTCTTGTAAAGTAATCCTTCTTGGTAAAGCTCTTTTAACTGTCCAATGGCATCTATTGCTTTTCTATTAGCATAGGCAGGCATCCATTTTGAATCTTCTTTGACCCAGCATCTTGGAACATTACTTAATTCTGGGTAACTGCCTAGAAAAAGAAGTGCCGCAAAGTTCATATTATTAATTACTAGACCTATAGTATCATCTTTACCGTTATTGTCTGGATCGTCTTCAACAAATGCTTTTAGCATTGCTTTGAATTCCTCAAAATTCTGTGGGTCACTTATACCTAGATTCTCCATCCAATCTTTTCTAACCATGATTACTCTATCAAGTGCCCATCTATTAACTGACTTATATGTTTGTCTTGGAATCATATAATAATTACCATCGACATACTTTGTTTTTTTTGCATCTGCTTGATTAAATATTTTTTGAACGTTAGGGTATTCGCTAAGATCTTCTGGTATTGACCTTATAAGTCCTTCCTTAATCCAATTATGATATATAGAATTACCGATTATATCATGAGCAAAGACATCAGGTAATTCACCAGATGCAGCATAGGTAATATACTTTTCACTCCAATCAGACCAAGAGGTTGGTATGACCTTAAAGGTTACATTAAATTTTTCTTCTACTTCTTTTAATAGAGCATCGTCCATACCTTTTCTAAAAGAATTTTCAATATCCCAGAAGGAAATTGAAATCTCTAACTTTTCTTCATATGTATTAGGCATTTTTTCTGGGACATCTTTTTCTATATCAGTTTCTTTGCTTTGAGCACAACCTGTTAGTACAGTGGATATAATTATAAATGTTAGAACAACAGCAATTGATTGTTTTAAAAAATGCATTAGACTAAGACCCCCAGGAAATAAATTTTATGATATAAAAAGAATTATATTTTTTGAATAAATAAAGAATCACTCTATTGTGAATATATCACAGAAAAAGTACTTAGTCAATTATTGTTTAATTAAAATCTACTAAAAAACTTAATAAAAAAGCATTGGCGAAAAAAATAAAAAGTTTTCATATACTGTTATTTTATGGTATTCTTTATGTATATTTTTAAGATAACAGTAAGGATGGATAAATCATGAAATTCCTAGAAAAGGTCTCAATAAAAGTTCAACTATTCATTATTGCAATTACTACAATGTTGATTATATTTCTTATTATCTTATCAGTGTATACTCAGATAAATGATGTTTTCACAGAAAAAAATGATGAATATGCAAAGGAATTGATATACCAGATTGAGAAAAAAGTAGATAATAATTGCGATTTAGTCAACCACATAGTCAAGAATATTGCCTTTAATAAGATAGTTCAAGACTATCTATTAGAGGAAAAATTAGATGATAAATATGAGATATTCAAAGAAGTTGATAAATATGTAAATAATATGATGAACTTGAAGGAAGGCATAATTGATATAGCTATCAAAAGTTCTGATGGGAGTATATATTATAAAAAAGAAGGCTCTAATATCAGTGCCGACAGAGATTTTATATTAAAAGACAGAGTTTCTATTTATTATAGCGGTATGGAAGAATATAATGATAAGAAGGACTTAAAAAAATGTTTTGTAGTAGCTACAAATGTTTTTTCTATAGATCCTAATAGAAGATATAATGAAAATATCGGGACCATATATTTATTTTTGGATGTAAATAGCATTGTTGGTAATACAGAAAAAATATTATCCAAGCAGACTAATACCAATCTATATCTAATCGACCGTAACGGAAAAATATTTTTGAGTAATGATAATAGGGTAGATGAGAATGTTGAAGAACTGAATCTGGATGAAGAAGCTTTTCTTGATAAAGTTAATGATGAAAGATGTATAATAGGGATGGCAAAACTGCCTTATATTAATGGCAAAATCGTAAGTAGAATACCAAAAAATGAACTTTTGTATGATATTTCAGTGATTAAGAATAGACAGATAATGATAATAATCATTGCATTCTTGATTTTGGCAATACCTTTTTCCATTACCATAAGAAATATTATAAGACCTCTTAGGAAATTCAAGATATTCACAGCTAAGATTAATTCAGGTAATATGAAAGGACTAAAATCTAAAATCGAATTGGGTGGTTATAGTGAAATGGTATCTGTTTCCTATGAATTCAATTCCATGATGGAAGAGGTAAATAGCCTGACTCACAGGTTACTGAATACTAGTTCCAAACTATATGAAGCAGAGATTGAGACTAAACAGGCAGAATTAGCATACCTAAGAAGTCAGATTAATCCTCATTTCCTATATAACACTCTAGAGTCCATTAAGGGTATTGCGGCAGATAATGAAGTACCAGAGATAATAAATATGACAAAAGCGTTGGGGAAAGTTTTTAAGTATAGTGCTAAGGGATTGGACACGGTTTTATTAGAGGAAGAAGTAAAAGTTGTAAAATCTTATATTTACATACAACTCATACGTTTTGAGAACAGGTTTAGTGTTACATATAATATTAGTGATGAAGCCTTACTGTGTAATGTGCCGAAAATGATATTGCAGCCTATTGTAGAAAATTCTATATTTTATGGATTGGAGCCGTTGAGAGATAAAGGAGAGTTGACAATAGATGCAAAAATAGACTCAGAAGATAATCTGATAATTGTAGTAGAAGATAATGGAAAGGGTATGGATGATGTATCATTAGCCAATATCCGAAAACAATTAGATAATGATGATAGTTCTACATTGTGGGAGAATACAAGAAGTATAGGACTTAGTAATGTTAATAACCGTATAAGACTAAGATATGGAAAAGGTTATGGCTTAACTATAGACAGTGAAGATGACAAAGGGACAAAGGTTACTTACAAACTACCAGGGAAGGTGAAATAGTGTACAGAATATTAATTGTTGATGATGAAAGGTTAGTAATTAAAAGTCTAAAAGCTAGTATTGATTGGCAGGAATATGGTTACAGTGTAATTGGAGAAGCAACTTCGGGGAAAGATGCACTAGAGTTCATTAATAAGCAAAAACCAGACCTTGTTTTCACTGATATAAGAATGCCGGAGATCAATGGTCTTGAATTAATAAAACGAGGTAAACGTATATCAGGAAAAACCCAATTCATTGTAGTAAGTGGATATGCAGAATTCGCTTATGCTCAGAAGGCTATGCTCTATGGAGCCATGGGATATTGTCTGAAACCCTTTGACGATGATGAAATAATAAATATATTGAAAAAAGTTAAAGCAAAACTAGCAAAACTAAAAGTGACTACTATCACTAATGATTATTCACTGTTGGATACAACATCAGAAGATAATAGAGAAAGCCTTATTAAGTTATTAAAAGACAATAAAATAATAGATTCATACGCTGATAATAAAGTAATAATATTAGTGTCCATTGGAAAAAACGAACTGGAATTTTCTACGAGCATAAGTCATGTTGATTTCAGATTAGGACCTAATAAATACGTATATATCATTCCTGTTGACAAAAGAGATTATATATTAAGCACCTTAGATATATCAGAAGATATAAAATCAGTAGGTATCAGTTCAATAATATCTATAGATGAAAATTTGAATAAATACATAGAGAATACCACCATGGCAGCATACCAATTTTTCATTACTGGTAAAAGAGATTTATATAACACTAAAGATATAAATTATAAGGATATAGATAATCTAGTTAGAAAGCTTGAAGATAGTGCAGGAAAAAAAGATATAAATACTATTAATAAGACTCTGGATAAGATATCTCAGTTAATTAAAAAAGGAGATTATAATATAAAACTTCTATTTCGTATGTATAATGTGATAATGTCTTTGTTTTACAGGATTGACGGAGAATATTATGAGAGATATATCTATAACTATGAACAGCTAACAGGGATATTCACATCAGCTGATGATATGATTATATATCTTAGAGAGTTACTTAATAGTCAGCTGAAACTTAAGCCCAAGTACCAACCAGAGAAGATTAAAAATAAGACTTTTCGGGATGTACTGCAATATGTTAACAAAAATTATTGTAATGATATATCTATTCAAAGTGTATCCAAGAAATTTGTAATCAATCCAAGCTATTTAAGCCAGATGTTCAGAAAAGAGATAAAAAAGACTTTTACTCAATATTTGACAAGCCTTAGAATGTCTGACGCATGTGAATTGTTAAAGGAAACAGAATATACCATTAATGAGATTGCAGATAAAATAGGGTACAATGATTACTTTTACTTTGCTAAGACCTTTAAAAAATTTACTGGAAAGACTCCAGGTAATTATAGAGAAGAAAATTAATGAAATTATTGATTATGCCACCTTAGGGTGGCTTTTGTTATACATAAACTACTAAAAAAAGTACAAAAAATATCTAATTTATGTACAAAATACCTTATATAATATACAAAGAATATCTAACTATAGTTAATACAAAACAAACTCCCAAAACATTATAATGTAATCAGTCAGAAGAAATGAATTACTGATCAACAACTGACTAAATACAAAAAAAGGGAGAGCGGTATTTATGAATATTAAGAAATTAATGGCTTTGTTACTAACAACATTACTTGTAATGGGTACTTTTGTTGGTTGTGGTAATGATAAGCCAAAAGAAAGTAGTAAAACAGTTGACAAGAATGTTGAAAAAACTGAAGAAAATGATTCAGGTGAAGAAGAACAGGAAAAAGAAAATAGTTTAAGCGGTGAAGTTGTTTATTGGTCAATGTGGAGTGAAAATGAGCCACAAGCTAAGATATTAAAAGGTGCCATAGAACGATTTGAAAAAGCTAATCCTAATGTGAAAGTAGACGTTCAATGGCAGGGAAGAGGTGTAAGAGATTTAGTTATACCAGCTATCGAAGGTGGTCAAAAGCTGGATATATTTGATTCTGACCCAGTTGGAATGTATACATCTCTTGGAAAAAGCTTATTGAATCTAGATGAATTATACTCATCACCATCTATCAGTGACCCATCCAAAACATTAGCAGAAACTATTTTACCATCCTTAGTTAAATGGGATAAATCTTTAGCTGATGGGGTGGAGTTAAATGGTCATTTCTCAGTTCCATATGCACCATATGCAGTAACATGGTTCTATAACAAAGACCATTTTGAAAAAGCAGGTATAAAAAGTGTACCTAAGACTTGGGAAGAACTAGATGCTGCATGTGCAAGTCTAAAAGAAGCTGGATACAAACCAATTACAGTGGATGATGCATATTATTCTATGATGTTCTCATATTATCTTGATAGAGCTATAACAAATGATGAAGTAGCAAAATTGGTATCTGACAATACTGGTGAAAGCTGGGATAACCCTCTAGTGGTTCAAGCTATTGAAGCATTCGAAGATTTCCATAAAAAAGGATATTTTGCACCAGAGATTGAAACTAACAAATACCCTGCAGGACAGCAGCAAGTTGCACTTGATGAAGCTACAATGTATTTCAATGGAACATGGTTACCAGCAGAAGTATCTGCAACAACAGGTCCAGACTTTAACTGGGGTCAATTCACATTCCCAACTGTACCTAATGGAAAAGGTAAAATAACAGACCTTACATTTGGTGGTCAAGCATTCTTAGCCAATGCGGAGACCGATAATAAAGAAGCCACACTTGAATTATTAAAATATTTTGTTGATACAAAAACACAGGAAGCATTTGCTGAAGCTGGTTTGACAGCTTGTACTGTTGGTACAAAATGGCCTGACTCTATAGCAGATGCTCAAGCTATCGTTAGTGAAGCTGATAAAAACATTAACTGGGGTGCTAATTTGAGTGGAGATTTCGCAGAGGCTATAGTAGTTCCAGAGATGGTTAATGTTATGATTGGTAAATCAACAGCAAAAGAATTCATAGAGAAAATGAAAAAAGATGCAAAAACTTATGCAAAATAATATATAAATAATTTGGTTACTAATTTCATGGGGCTGTCCGACAGCCCCAACTTTACATAAAAATGGAGAATGATAATATGGGAAATATGAAAAAAAATGAAAGAAAAATGATTGTGTTGTTCATGGCTCCTGTGGTACTGATATATCTAATATTCTTTTTATATCCAACTATACGTACTGTTCATATGTCTTTTTTCAAAGTAAGGAATCTGGCAAGTCCAGCAAGTGAATGGAGCTTCGTAGGATTCAAGAATTATATGGACCTGACCAAGAATCCTTTGTTTGTTATATCTTATAAAAATATAATGGCAATACTTTTCATAGGCGGATTAGGAGTTTTTATTTTAGCATTTTTCTTTGCAGTAGTACTTCAGAAGATGAAAACCAAGAAATTCTTTAGAGCGGCTATATATCTGCCTAATGTTATAACACCAGTTGCATTGGTTGTAATGTGGACTCAATATGTATTCAATTCAAGATTTGGCTTCCTTAAAAGTTTTTTTGGAGCCCTTGGACTTGATAGGCTTGCATCTATACCTTGGACATCACCAGATTGGGCATTCACATCGATGATGATAGCTTTTTGTTTTGGTTCTGTAGGTTATTATATGGTTATAATTATGGCTGCCATGGATAAGATACCTAAAGATTTTTATGAATGTGCTGATCTTGAAGGGGCAGGAAGTTTTACCAAATTCTTTCGTATTACGCTGCCTCTAATGAAAGATATATTAAGAACTGCAATAACATTTTGGTGTCTAGGTGCAATTAACTTTTTTTTATGGTCTAGAGTTTTCAGTGGCTCAGGAATGGATCCAAAGACACTTAGTCCAGCGAACTTGATGTTCAATATGATATTCGGCGGCAGTAAGACCCAGCAGGTAGCTGAACATATCAATGTTGGAATGGGTGCGGCAATAGGTGTCACTCTCTGTGCATCAGTTATACTTGTTTTTGTCATTTTGAACGTTGTAATAAGCAAAGAAAAATATGAGTATTAAGGAGGCATATTATGCAGGAAAAATCAAATAGATTCAGAGTATCTAATATCAAGAATATGTTTCCTAGATTTCTAGGGAGAATAATAGTTGTTGCATGGGTTTTATTTACCGTAATAGTTATCGGATGGATATTCGTTGCTTCCCTAAGTACAACAAAAGAGATATTTACCAATAAATTATTACATAGCGGGTTACAGTTTAAAAATTATATCAAGACATTTCAGCTCTATAATGTAGGAAGATATTTCCTTAATAGTGCTATATACACGGTGACAGCTTGTTTAGGAGTCATTTTTGTAGCTGCCCCAGCTTCTTACATCATGGCTAAATATGTATTCAAAGGTAAAAATATTGTTAGATTGGCTTATGCTTCTGCAATGGGAATTCCAGGAGCTATGATTATGGTACCTATGTTTATGCTTGTAGGTAAATTACATATGACAGAATCTATATTGACATTGATTCTTATCTATATCTTTACATCAGTCCCATTTACCATATTTTATTTAACAGGATTTTTTACAACCATCCCTAATGAGATACAACAGGCGGCTTTGATAGATGGATGCAGTCATATAAAAGCATTCTGGAAAGTTATTTTTCCATTAGCACAACCAGGCATAATTACAGTTACAATGTTCAATTTCATAGGTATATGGAATGAATATCTATGGGCTCTAATATTTGCTAGTAAAGCTGAAAAGAGGACATTAGCGATAGGATTACAGTCTATTGTCCAGAGTATGAGTGTTACAGGAGATTATGCTTCACTTTTTGCAGGGGTAATTATTGTTTTCTTACCTACATTTATCTTATTCATCATATTATCAAACAAGATAATGACTGGGATAACAGGTGGTTCAGTAAAAGGATAATATATTTTTATCTAATAAATATACATTGATTACATAATTTTTGTCCATAGTATTATTTATTAATTTATGTATAATGACATTAAAAATGGATATTTATAGGAGGATAACATATGGGCAAAGATATAATGGTTCTGCAAAATAATAATGTTCAGATTAAGTATACAACAACTGATTTAGATTTAATTATAGCCATTGGGAGAAAAGAATGGAGATATGATAAATCTTATAATCCTTATATGGAGATTAAAGTAAATGATGAAAATAAGAGAATCAATTTCTGGGAAGCACAAAATATTTCCCATACAGAATATAAAACTGGTTTAGGAGAGGGGATCAAGTCAACTTATTCTGATTTTATTATTGAAGGACAACAATTGGATATATCTTTTGAAACTCTTATATGGATAGATAACACATATGGTGATGTACATTTTGAATTTATTCCAATAAGAGAAATGAAAGGTATGATTAAAAAAGTAGTTTGGCCTGGACCATTTGAATTCAATAAAACAAGCAGTGATAATTATACAGTACTGCCAATGATGCAGGGATGTATAATTCCTACCAATTGGAAGGAAAAAGTTGAGCATATAGATGATGGACGCTATTATTCAAGAGATGCCTACATGCCTTGGTTTGGACAAATTGAAGAGGGAAAAGGTTATATTGCTATAGCTGAAACTCCTTGGGATGGAGGTTATGACTTAGACCATCAGGGAAGAGGTCATACTATTATAACTCCTTATTGGGAGCCTTCACTAGGTTGTATCTCTTATAATAGAGAGATTGTATATAGATTCTTGGATGAGTGTGATTACAATACTTTGTGTAAAGTATATAGAAATTATATTAACGAAAAAGGTGCACTAGTTACTTTAGAAGAAAAGAACATTAGGAACTCTAATGTTAAGAAATTAATAGGTAGTCCTATAATACATACCAATATTTATAAGCATGTAGTTCCTGACAGCATTTTTTATGATAAAGATAATCCTGATAAAAATGAACAGCTGACAACATTTAACAGTAGGATTGATCAACTCAAGAAACTAAAAGACATGGGTATAGATAAGGCATATGTTCATCTAGATGGATGGGGTAAAATGGGATATGACAACCAGCACCCAGATGTATTACCTCCCT
>NZ_BTPU01000013.1:0-69101 GCF_036985595.1 Vallitalea maricola
ATTTAGAAAACATTATAAGGGATGATTGATTATCAATCAACCCTAAAACTTTCTATACAATCAATAGGATTTATTGCTTTTATAACAGCTAGAAAAAATTAGAGCTGCAACTGTTGTTGTCAATATAGCAAATAATATATTTATTTCATATTTGATGTACTTTCGTTATTTTATATCTGTTTTATTGCATTACCATCGGGAACAACCAATTGTCCTACAACTCTGCAACAGGTCGTCATTATACCAACTAACACTATTTTCAAAAATGTTCTCATATTTTATCCCCCACATTTCCTTTAGAACTATATATCTGAAGAAAAATTGATATTGTTTACTTTTATTTCTTCACTTCTTTCTACATTTGAAGAATAACCTATAATTATATTCTACGTTTGCGTATGTAATTGTCAATAGTTTCAATAAATATTTTCTTACCATGCAGTAGTTAATAGTATTACGTTTTAGATTGAACCAAAGGACTAATTTAAAATTATCCCGTATACACTATATACTCCTATGTTGATAAATACTATTCATTATGGTATTATTTGTCTAGTAATAATAAACCTTTGGATACGCTTTAATCTTGAAGTTGCATTTGTTATTATCAAGAAATAAATTTAGATATTTATGGAGATTTTAAGATGAGAATAATCAAGCTCTTTTTTATTATATTATTGATATGTTGTATTGGGGGATGTTCTGTTAAACCAACAGATGGACTCTATGATGTTACTAGCCTTCGGTTAGAGTTCGATAACTTTTCCTCCGAAGATAATGTACCTATAACAAACGTACTATTAGTTGTTAATGAGAATAGAACACATAGATTGTTTGTCGGAAAATATTTTGCATCATTTCAAAAACTAGATAATATAACCGATTGGAATGTTATGGATAACTCCATTAGCAATTACCTCGGATGGTACGCTGGAGGCGGTGTGATAATCTCATTAATTAAAGAAAAAAATGAGTATTGTGTATATGAAAAATATGTAGAAGAAGGTATGGATAACAGTCTGAGTCCATTTATAAAAGCTGCATCAATAACTGTTAACAATCCTTCTGTAAAATTACTTGATGCCATGCAAAATAAAGTCGATACAGATGAATCAGGTAATGCAATTTTCAAAGATGAAGTTGATATAACTGAATCAAATTGGATGAACCATCCAAAAATAGTTGAAATTAGGGCAATATATAATGCTATAGAAAAATCCTTGAAGTCTGAACAATTAACTGTAACGAATAAGAATACGACAAATAATTTATCACTTTCAAAAGATATTATAATATATAAGGATGCAAATCAAAAGACTAGAAAGTATACTGAACAAGGTGGATCAGATGATTCGGCTTATACAACAAGTTATTATTATGACGATCTCAACAATCTTCGCTTCGTTTTTCTAGAATTAGGAGCAACTAATGGTACTAATGCCGAATACAGATTATACTATGATAAGGAAGGAAATAAGATTTGGGAACATAGTAAGCTGTTGGACGGACCTGGTTATCCTTTTAATGTTGATGATTATATTTCGTTTCCTGTGACCAAATAAATACTTTATGTATGGGTAAAATAGAACAAATTTCATAGGAATACACATTATAGGTTTAACTTAATACTATACTACTTATAATATCGAAACATAAAAAAGAGGGCAATATAATTGCCCCAAAAGTATTCATATTAATATCCTATTACATAAAAATGTACTGGTTAATTGGAGAACTGATCTAAAAGTATTACCCTTTAATTGATAATGGATACTAAATTTTAGCTTTCAATTTTCACAACAGCTTTTACTATATCTTCTTTATTTTTAACACTTAAATCCATTGCATTTTGAATATCATCAAAATCAAATATGTTTGTTACGATACCTTTTAAATTAACCTTGCCATTTGCGACAGCTTCAATCGCCATTGGATAAATGTGTCTATAGCGAAAAACTGTTTTAAATGTTAATTCTTTATCTATAGCAAGACTCATAGGCATGTTCATCATTCCTGTTTTTCCATAACCTAAGAGTACAATTGTTGCACCTTTTTTTGTCATCTGTACAGACTGATGAGTTGTCAATTCTGTCCCAGCAGTCTCAATAACTAAATCACATCCCAAACCGCCTGTCAATTCGAGAATTGCTTGAACTACATCTTTTTCCTTGGCATTAATAATGTCTGTGGCACCTAGCTCTAAAGCTTTATTTAATCGTTTCTCCATAATGTCCACTACATAAACTTTAGAGACACCTTCAGCAATTAATGCCATCATAGATACTAATCCTATACAACCAGCACCCAAAACTACTGCTGTTTGACCAGCATGGGCACCACCTTGATTTGCTGCATGGAATCCAACAGCTAAAGGTTCAATCAGCGCTCCTTCTAAGGTACTAACATTATCAGGAAGTTTAAAACAAAGCTGTTCTTTATGAGCAACATATTCCTGAAAAACACCATCTACAGGAGGAGTTGCAAAAAAGACAACATCTGGGCAAAGATTATATCTACCAGTTTTACAAAATTCACACCTTCCACAAGTTTTTCCTGGTTCAAGAGCAACTCTATCACCAACTTTTAGTGTTTTTACATTTTTTCCTACTTCAACCACAGTTCCTCCAGGCTCATGACCTAATACAAAAGGTGGATTTACAACAATATCTCCAATAGAACCTGTTTCATAAAAATGCAAATCTGAACCACATATCCCCACATACTCTAGTTTAACTAGTACAGAATCATCTTCAACATTTGGAATATTTCTTTCAATAAAATCCATTTTACCAACATCGGTCATTACCGCTACTTTCATTTTCCCTTTCATTACAATGCCTCCAATCTTTTTAATAAAAGAATAATATGTTTTTAAATAGTTTTATCTATTTTAATATAAATTATAGTTTTCAATTTCGTATAAATCTTTTGTTCTCTCATAAAGTTGTTTAAACACTTGATATACTTCACGATATTTTAAAACATTTTGTTCTTGAGGGTAATAAATTTTCTCATCGAATTTAACATACTGATCACAAGCCTGTTTTACATTTTTATAAATTCCCGTTCCAACACCTGCCATAATACATGCCCCTAGACATGCCTGTTCTTTTACCCGACATACCCTAACTTCACTCTCAAAAATATCTGCCTGAATCTGTAACCATACAGGACTTGTTGAACCTCCACCGGATGCAATAATTCTATCTCCTTTAATTCCTATTTCTTTAAATATTTCTAAAGAATCTTTTAAGCTGAATGTAACACCTTCCATAACCGCTCTTATAAAATGTCTTCGGTCCTGACCTAGACTCAATCCAAAAAACATCCCTTTTGCTTTTGGATCCATATGTGGTGTTCTCTCCCCTGATAAATAAGGAAGATAAATTAAACCTTTGCTACATAATTCCGCTTCCTCTGCCATTTCACTCATAAGGTTAAAATCATCCACATTTAAAACCTTATTTTTTAACCAATTTAGTGACATTCCACTACATAAAGCGGCTCCAAAAATTGTATTTGCATGGTCGATAGCATGGCAAAATGTATGTGTTCTTAACTTGGAATCATATTTGTCTTCTTTTATATAAGTTGAGATTTGCCCGCCTGTACCTATGTTAGAAACAATTAAACCTTCCTTCACCACACCATTTCCTATGCTTTGTGCTGGTTGATCGCCAGAACCGTATATAACAGGAATTCCAGCCTTTAGACCTGTTTGTCTAGCACATTCCTCCGTAATTACTCCGGCAATTTCTGTTGATTCATGACACTCTGGGAATATCCCTTTTGGAATTTTAAATCTTTGCAAAATATCCCAAGCCCAGTCTCTTTTTCCTACATCAAATACCATAGAAGCAGATGCATCGGAAGCATCCGTACCGAATCGACCTATCATCTTGAATCGAATATAGTCTTTTGGATGAAGTATTGTATGTATCTGAGAAAATATGCTTGGTTCATTCTCTTTAACCCATAATAAAGATGAAAATGTACATCCAGTAAATACTCTATTATGCATTACTCTTCCCATTTCAGCTAAATCTATTTTGGAACTTATTTCAGCCAATTGATCGTTTGAACGCTGATCCAACCAAATAATTGCTGGTCTTAATGGTTTTCCCTCAGAATCAGTAACAACTAATCCATGCATTTGTCCTGAAAAACCAATTGCTACTATGGAATCAAATTCTTCTTTATGTCCATTTTTTAATATTTGTAATGTAGATATAGTCGCATCCCACCACATTTGCGGGGCTTGTTCTGCATGATTCACTTTCGGTATACTTACCTCATAGCTTTTTGTAATAACATCTATCACACCTTTATCAACATCCAATAACATTGATTTTACACTGGATGTACCCAAATCTATTCCTAAGATAACTTGCATGATATTCTCCTTTTTCGCCTCTGTTATTGAGTAGTAACATTATATTATTGATAATACAGATCACATAATCAACTTTAAACTGTATTTTTCCTAGCCGATGTAAAAGTTTGAAGTAAAGTTGATGCAATAATAATAATTCCTTTAATAATATCTTGCGGATAGGATGGTACTGAAAGTAAATTCATAATATTTCCAATTAGTGCTAATACTAGTACACCTACCACTATTTTAACTGCCGAACCTTGCCCACCTGAAAGGCTAGCACCACCAATTACACAAGCAGCAATTGCATCTAACTCCATACCAGTACCATATAAAGGTGTACCAATTCCTGTACGTGAAGCAACTATAATCCCACCTACCGCTGAACATACACCTGCAATGGCATATACCGCCATTTTATTCAAGTCTACTCTTATTCCAGATAAGTGTACTGCTTTTTCATTACTTCCAATGGCAACAACAATTCTTCCAAAAGATGTATAATTAATAATAAAGAAAAACATAATAATAAAGATTCCTGCAATAACAACTATAGTAGGAACTCCAAATATAGCACTTTTTCCAAGTAATTGGATAGAATTCTTAGGTGTTTTGATTGGAGAACCATCTGAAATAACAAATGCTGCTCCTCTTGCCATTGTCATCATAGCCAATGTAACAATAAAAGGCGGCATCTTTAACTTCGATACTAAAAAACCTGAAAATATTCCTCCACCAAAACCAATCAAGATGGTAATGATTATAGACGGAATCATTCCTATCCCACTTTTAAGACTAAGTGCCATCGTAACGCTTCCTAAAGCCACAATAGAACCTACAGACAGATCAATTCCTCCTGTCAAAATTACAATCAGCATTCCTAAACTTACAATTGTCAAACCTGCATATTGTCTACCTATATTCGTAATATTTGTTATTGTAAAAAAAGATGGAGAAATTAACATACACACGATTACTACTATAACTAAAATTAAATAAGTGTTATACTTTTTAATAAAATCAACAATACTTCTATTATTCATTTTTTCACTCTCCTACACATAGTTTCATAATATTCACTTCATTCAAGTCAGATTTAGAGAGTTCGCCTGTAATATGCCCCTGTTTCATTACATAAACACGATCACTCATATGAATGATTTCTTCCAATTCAGACGAAATCATAATAATAGCAACTCCAGCTTCTGCTAATTGATTAATAGCTTTATAAATCTCAGCTTTTGCTCCAACATCTACACCTCTCGTAGGTTCATCTAAAATAATCAGTTCACAGTCTGCAGCCAACCATTTTGCCAATGCAACCTTTTGTTGATTTCCACCACTCAAGCTATCAACAGGATCATCAATTTTTCCATATTTTGCTTCTAATTCCTTCAATAAACTAGCAGCAAATTCAGCATCTTTTTTATGATTGATTATACCACTCGTCGTTATTTTTTTTAGAGATGTTAATGTTACATTTTGACTAATTGGCATTTCTACTAAAACTCCTTGTTGCTTCCTATCTTCAGGTAATAAACCAATTTTATTTTTTACTGCATCATAAGGAGATTTAAATTCAACTTCTCTTTCATTATATAAAACAATTCCTTCTTTACGCTTGTCAGCTCCATAAATAACTCTCATTGTTTCTGTTCTTCCAGCACCAACTAAGCCACTAAAACCAACAACCTCTCCTTTTTTAACATTAAATGATACATTCTGTACCATGTTTCCCCTATTTAAGTTTTTTACCTCTAATATATTTTCACCAATTTTTGCATTTCTTTTTGGAAAGAGCGTGGATAATTCTCTTCCTACCATTTTTTCAATCAAACCTTTTTTATCTATTTCATTAGTACCATAATTTCCTACAAAACAACCATCTTTCATAACAGTAATAGAATTACACAACTGGAATATTTCATCTAGCCTATGAGATATATATACAATTGCAATTCCTTGATTCTTCAGCTTTCGCAATAATTTAAAAAGTTTTTCTATCTCACTAAAAGTTAAGACTGCTGATGGTTCATCTAAAACTAAAATCTTGGCATTCCTTGAAAGAGATTTACATATCTCCACAACCTGTTGTTAAGCTACTGGAAGTTCCATAACAAGGCTATTAGGATTAATGTCATCAAAACCCAATTCTTGAAGGAGTTTTTTGGCATTCTTTCTAAGTTTCTTCTGATTAACAAACATACCTTTTTCAGAAAGTTTGTCAATAAAAATATTTTCAGCTACTGTCAAATGAGGAGCTAACATAAACTCTTGGTAAATAACAGATATTCCAAGTTTTCTACTTGCTTTTGGAGTATTTATCTTTCTAATTTGGCCATCAATTTTTATAGTCCCACTATCTGGAATATGTGCACCAGCTAATATTTTCATTAAGGTAGATTTTCCTGCCCCATTTTCACCAATTAAAGCATGGATTTCTCCACTCTTAAGATAGAATCTCATATTACTTAATGCTTTTATACCGTTGAAATTCTTCGAAATGTTGTCCATTTCAACAAGATATTTATTATCCAACTTAATTCACCTCCGATATCCTATTATATGATTTTATTAATAAGATTCATAAACAACCTAGTATTATAAAGATAAGAGGTTGTTTATGAATTGATTAAATACCTTTGTACTCTATACTAAAAAGTTGCATCTGCATCATAGTATTCTTCAGCATTTTCAATAGTTATACATGCAGCATCAGTATAAACGATTTTTTCATATGATTTAGGATCAGTACCATCAATAAGAACTTCGGCAGCTACATCAATCCCTTTTGCGGCTACTAAAACTGGATCATTTAATCCTGTGGCTTTATACGAGGAACCGTCCATAATTGCTTCTAAAGCACCTTTCATAGCATCTGCAGCAGCAAAAATTTGAATTTGGTCCAGCTTGTCAGCTGCTTCAATGGCTCCCATAGCACCAATTAACATACTGTCATTTTCACCCATAACACAGTTGATATCTGGGTTTGCAACCATAATATCTTCCATTTCAGGAAGACCACCTTCGATTGACCAGCCCCCCCAGCCTTGTGCTACAACTTCAAAATTAGCATCTTGATTAAGTGCTTTACCCTGTTTAACCAATTGTTGTTCAAATTCTTCTGCAAATTTTCTTGCTTCTGTTTCTGTACATCCTATTCTACCTTCAATAACACCTGTAAATAATCCTAATCTTCTATCGAGTCCACCAGGATTCCCTTTATTTCCGCTTAGTAACCCAGTTGAAATCAATTCATCTACATCATATTGCTTAGCAGCATACAACCCAACTAATCTACCATTTCCATAGCTTGGAGAAGCTATATTTGTTACAACCTTTGCATCTTCAGCAACATGACTATCAATTCCAATAACAGGAATCCCTGCTTCACTTGCCGCATTAATACTTGCTGTAGCAGCTTCTGTATCAACAACATTAATAAAAATCATATCATATTTAAGTGATACAAATGTTTCCATATTTTTTTGTTCATTTTCTATACTGTTTTTTGCATTAAGTACAGTAACTTCCCATCCTTTAGCCTCTCCTGCTTCAACTAATCCCTCTGCTAATGCTTTTTGATATTCGTTTTCCAACGTTTTCTGTGCAAAACCAATTTTAATTTTTTTATTGGTTGATGTTTTTGATTCTGTACTTTCAACTTTTGACTCTTCCCCTCCTTTTTCATTCTCTTTACTTTCTTTTGTACACCCCACCATTATTACTACAAACAAACATAGTACCATTAAAATAGCTCCAACTTTTTTCATATTATCCCTCCATTTATTTTATTGATTTTATTAATTAATTGAATTAATCAATAAACAGATTATAGCATTAGTATTTTAATCTGTCAACATATCATTGTATATTTTTCTAAGTTTAAAAAAGTCGAATTTAAAAACATCAGTAAAAATGACGAAAAAAAAACGATTAATTAATGCTTTGCATATAATTTTCACTAAATGACATTATTTTATTAGATTTTAATAATAGTATAGACATGACTACCACCAATTAAACTTATAAGAAAGTATATAAAAAGTTTAAATATAACCCCAAAATAGAATGTTCCAAGAACCCAGTAAATAGGCAAAAATAAAACACCCATAACTCAGCAAAATAAGTTTGCATTTGAGATATAAGTGTATCATTAATTTTTAACAATCATTAAACTTGTGACCCAACAAAATCTAAAGGGTTTCTAAATATTTCGTTAATGGCTACTATTCCTGCTCCATGTAAAATAGAATTGGGTATATTACTTATTCCTATTTTTAAATCATTGTAGAGTTCAGGTATAATTTTCTCTTTTACTGTTTGATTAATCGTATCCAGCATCAATTTAGGATTAATATTAACCATATCATCACCAATAATAATAGTGTCTGGATTAAAACTATTAATCATATTCACTATACCAATACCTAAGTATTCACATGCTTTTTTATATTGATTTAAACAAATTGAATTTCCTTCTTTTGCAAGCTGTTCAATTTGTTTGAATCTTAGTTTTTGACCTAATTCTTCATTTACAGCATTTGTAAAAGCTATTGATGAACAATACTTTTCTAGACATCCTCTATTTCCGCATTCACATTTATGTCCATCAAATTTAATACTAGTATGTCCAATTTCTCCTGCGAATCCAAAAGTACCCTTAAGAAGTTTTTGATTAATTAGTATTCCTGCCCCTATCCCTTGCCCTGCAGCAATATAAATTAGTCCTACACTTTTTATTATATCTTTTGAATGCCATAATTCCGCATATGCTCCTGAGTTGGCATCATGTTCTAAAAATACTGGAATATGAAATATATTTTCTAATTCTTTTTCTATTAAAATATTCTGCCATCCCGGCACTTCCGTCATCAAAACGATCCTTCCTTCTTTTTTCATAAACGGACCAGGAATAGCAACTCCTATAGCCAGGACTTTACAATTATCATTTTCTTTAATAATTGCACTTATTGTTTGTGTGATATTTTCAAAGATTATTTTTGGATCAATGTTAAAGTCCGTTTCTACAGTTTTTGATAGATAAAGTTTATCAGTTAAATCAAATAAACCAACTGTATAATTTTTTCTTGTTAATCTAACTCCAATCACTCGATAGTTATCTGTATTAATAGCAATACCTATAGCCCTACGTCCCTTATTACCATATAAAAATCCAACTTCTTTTACTAATCCCCAATTAATAAAATCATTAATAATATTAGTAACTGTAGCTTGTTTCAGACCAGTTCGATTGGAAAGATTTACTCTTGAACAGACTCCTTCTTCTCTTAATAGACTAATGACCAAAGAGCGGTTCACTTCTTGTATTTTATCTTGGTTAATACCTGTATTCAATATATTCATTTTCCCCCTCCTTTATTATAACTTAGAGTAAAGTTTCACACTAATATTTTTGATTAATACTTTCTTATATCAAGGGGTACAAATTTTTCAAAAATAAATGGCCCCTCAATCTCTTATCTCACTAAAATAAATGGGAGGCAGGATGCTATTGTGGATTTAAGCATAACATATTTTATTATTATAATCAATACTTGCTCCAATTACCCAATATGATAAATCCAATTGTGAATTACTACCTTTATCACATCCTCAAGAGTTTTTCAAGTGCTTTACGCCTATTGCAACTTAAAGCCATGTATGTACATCTTCTCGTTCAGATTCTTCATATTCATGTATTTTTTGAGGTGGAAAATATATATTAACCAATTATTATTAAAAATTGGGAATTGTCCAAATTATTTTCGTCACCAAAAGTTTTGATATATTCTTTTAACATACAAACTAATTATTAAAAATAGACTGCATATTTTTTCCTACTGCTTTTAGCAGTTCTTGTGGCAGTTTTTCTACTTGTTCACCAATCATTACTCCACGTGATTGTTTGCAACCTTCATTCCATACGAAATTAAAGATTTTTTCATTTGTTTTACTATTTTTACCTATTTGAAATGCATAGACTTGAACATTTTTAGATAATAATTCTTGTACAGCTTCTTTTGCTGATCCTGGAAAACTTGATGCACCATCAGTCATTTCAAAGACTATCTTTATTTGTTTCCCCTTTTTTAGTTCATTTTCCTGTATGGACGTTATTGCATTGGATATTTCTCTAAGACAACTTGCATCATCTGTTGCTCCATATGTTGCATCTAGCTTTACGATTGAGCGAATTATGTCGCTTTTTTCTTTTTCCTTCACATTTTTATCATTAAACTCTTTAATATTATAATACTTACTACCAAAAAACCAGGTTTCGCTTAAGACTTCTACTTTTTGATTCAATTGTTCTGCATTGCTTTTCAAATATCGATTAAAATCATCTATTGACAGTAAGGTCACTGCCAAAGCTTTTCTTGCAGCCTCAATTTTTGAGGCATTCATTGATCCTGAATTGTCTATCACAAAAGAAATTTCTATTCTTTTAGGTAATATATTGGTTTGGGACTCTAGTAAATATCTATTAAAAATTGGTAGATTTTTGTAGTTTCCCTTGTTCTCAGCTTCTATAAAATCTGGATAAGAGTTAATAAAACTATCCAAATCTAGTTTTCCCTTAATTTCACCATCCTTTTTTATACTTATTTCTTTTTTTGCATCTCCTATCAATTTTTTCCAGAATTGACGCATTTGTTCTCTTTCTGATTTCATTTTATTTGAATAAAATTGAAACAATTGTTGATCTGCTTGGCTAATCCCATAAGGTACTAAATCTATCTCATTTTGTATCATATTTTGTGCACTCGTACTTATATCTAACATTTCTTCTAGAATCTTTTTCTCTTCTTCCTGAGTAGATTCTAATGAATCTGGTATCTCATCTACTTTTGATTGTTCAAAGGGGTTTTTACTTCCTTTGACTTGTTCTTTTTCCTGTCCTTTTGATTCATAGAATTCCATTTGATCAATTTCTTCCTTCCACAATTGCTCAAAAGTTGGAAAGATAAAAGAACGAATGAATGGATCTCTTTCTATAATTCCTTGACCATTATTTATCTGTCTAATTAATTGATAATGAATAAAGTCAAAAAAAGGCTGATTGAAAATTTTTCTATCAAAGGGATTTTTAATGCATTCTTCTATTTTAGGCTCTATCTTATATAATTCAATAATTAAGAAACTGTTTGCAAAAGCTCTATGTTTAGGCATTTGAGAAATTGACTCCATGTTCTTACCTGTTTGTTTCATATATGAAATAATTTTTCCGAAATTTTCTTCATCTCTGTATATAGGGCACAATTGTAAAACTCTCAGAAATGATGTTAGCTTATCCAATAGATGTAACAAGTCAAGAATTTCTTTTATTACATAATTGGATATAATTTTAGGTTGATATGCGCTATCTTTTCCCAGTCCTTCTTTTTTTATCCTAGCTAGAATATAGCTTGTCATGCGATCAATTTCTTTCTGCCAATCTTTTTTTCTATTGAGATATTTTCTAGTTTGTTGTTTCCAATCAGGATATAAGGCTAGCTCATAGTAGATATGCCACATAATTTGATTGTCATCTAATTTTCTATCCAAAAAACTTTCCAAAGGCAAGTACAACACTCCTTTGGAAGGATCAAAAAGAAACCTTTGTAATTTTGAATCAGGAATATACATTAAACTAGAATCTCCTGTAAATGTGGCTAATGAGCGTTGTTCTTTTTGCAAAAATTCTTCGCATTGTTTTTTAGATTCTTCTACTAGAGTTTGTTCATCAAAATTAAACATATTCATCACCTCCTATTGATACAGTGGCAGATCCCACAAGTCTTTTGGTGTATCAATTCGGTCAATGTCTAACAGGTTTAATTTACCTTCTACATCCATAATCAAATATTTTGAGATGTCTAATTTTAAGACATTTGTGAAAAAGATATCTTTTATTGTAGCTTTTTCATTTAGATACCACTTCCCAAAATTCTCTTCAAATAAGTATATAATTCCATCTTCACTTAAAACTACTGCTGTACCTTTTTTAGATTGAACGTCAAACAAATTACCTTTTAAATCATTAACCTCTGTTTTAATATTTTTTTCATCTCCATATAAAGAAAATATCTTAAGCTGCCCTTTGTTACCTATTACTATAACAGAATTCTTTTTACCATTTTCATCCTCTAAACATCTAATTTGTCTTATTTCATCATCTAGAAAATCTTTTTTTTCTGTAATAGTAAGTTGTCCGTTCTCATATTTGATAAAATATAATTGCCCAATCTTCGTTCCAACTACAAAATAATCATCTTTAATTTTTTCCAACGCAGTCCAATTTTGAATAGTGCAATATATATCTTTATAAAAAACGAAATGATATTCATCATTTTGTTTTATTATTTCACATAAGTTTAGTTTTTCATCTCCATTTTCTACTACAAATAAACCATTACTAATTACTAAGCATCTTCCAATTCCATTAAAATCATAATCTGTTTGAATCTTTTTAACTTTAATCTGTCCGTTGACATCAGGTATTTGATCAAAATTATCACTGGAAAGTAGATAACATCCTCCTCTCACTCCACAAAGCAAAATTTCTTTATCATTTAATTTATACATAAATGAAATTGTCTCTTTTATTTCTTTAATAGGAGTACTCCACTCTACTTCAATTGGATTACGATTAGAACCGCCTGTAATATCTATATAAAAAAACTGAGTTTTTCTATCTATACTACTAGTAACAAAAAGATTTTCATTAATTCTCAATGTCGTTTGTAAAAAACTATCAAAACTAAAAGCTCCCAATCGTTTTATAGGACTTATTTGTATTAAAGTTTTCTTAATAGTATTTGCATAAACTCGGTAATACGGAATTAAGTCCGTCAATAATTCTTCCTCTACTTGCGAAAGTTTGTCAAGTTGTTCTTCGAAATCATCATCCAAAATTCCATTTGTTTGGCATTTATTCAGTTTTTCTCTTAAATCTTTAACTTGACTCTTAAAGTCCTTTCTGTCTACTGACAAATTTATTTTCATTTTTGTCCTCCATTATCCTCTAAGTATTCAAGTAAATCTTTTGAATGCTCTAAATGAGATAATTTTTGGTCTAGTTTTTGATATTTTTTTGCATCAATTAGCAATGAATCATCCATATACGCTTCAAAAGTTTCTTTTAATCCTTCTGGCATAATTTTTCTGGAAGTTCCTTTTCCAAATAACAGATGAACGACATCTAAATAACTTAAAGTATCTATTGATGGTCGAACATAGTGATATGGACGAGTACGAATTTCTTCATATGTTGTAGTTGCTTCTCCTATTCCCTTTGTCTCAATCTTCCATCCTTCTGATATAGGAAAAAATCCAAAACGCACCGCTTGTGATAGGATATAGTTTTGATCGTCAGGATAAGTAATTGAACTAATAAAACCATCCCACATAGCTTTACTCAAGTCTTTTTCTTCACCTTGATTCCAATTATCTAAAACATGTAAGATATTACGGATTGATAATACAGATTCTCTCAACTCTAGTTCATCCATTCCAGACTCTTTTTGAACTTCATTGTCTTTCCACTTACCCATAAAAACATTCTGAGTTACCCTACACAATTGAGAAAAGCGAAATAATTCTTCTAATGTCCTTTTAGAATCAGGAACGTGAATATTACCATTTTTGTCAGCTAATCGTGCTATTATGACTCTAAAAAGTTCATTTTTTTCTGGGAACTCTTGATCTTCTAATGAACCAGTTATCATTTGGGGTATATAATTGTATTCAAGGGTTACAAAACGTGATTTAAAAGCTGGATTCAGCTCATTTGTTCCTTCATAATTAACCATTTGAGTTGACAAATTCCCTGTACCAATAAATCCAAATCCAGGTTTAATTAAAACAGGACCAACTCCTGTAATGTAAGCTCTACTTCCCGCATGACGTTGCAAGATATCATTTAAAGCAATTAAGTTTTGCATTGCAATTGTATTTAATTCATCTACGATTACAGGGCGACCTTCTTTTACTGCAATCAAAATTTCCCTTTCTATTTTTTTGATTTCAGTACCAAAAGCACTGTTGCTTGCTACTAATAAATCGGAAAAACTTTTCCATATTTGAATCTTAAGCTGCAACTGCTCTTCATCAGTCATCCTCTCTAGTCTTTCTTTGTGTTCATCCATCCACTCATAAAAGTCTTCTATAATCATATTCAAATAATCTGAATAAGACCTTTGTGAAAAACTATTTTCGAGAGACAAAGTTTTCTCTACAAACATATCTTCGTAAGTTAAATTATGTGAACCAGATATAAATAGTGGTTGTAAAGATTCTATTTCCTCTTTTTTTCCATTCATTAAAATATTTTTATAGTAAAGATTTCTTTCTTCATTAAATTCTCTAAATTTTTGAATAGCGTCATCTTCTGTCACATTAGTATTTGTAGAAAACCAATCTTCCATTTTAACTTCTAATTCTCTTTGTATTTTATTTTGAACAGCAAAATCTATGGCTGCTTCAGTTGCTAATTGTGTTTTACCACTTCCTAAATGTCCAACAATATATACAGGGACACCTAAATTCAACGAATCTATTACCTTTTGTTTTGCTTCAGCTACATAAGGGACAGTTACCAAACGCTGTTGATGTTGGGTTTCTATATCGCATGTCAATTGGCGTTTATAATAAAATTCCCATGCTTCTGGTGAATTTTCTAGGATTTTCTCTAGCTCTTTTTGCAATTTTTCTATACAATCAACACGATATCTGGTAGCTGAATTACTCCTATAATGACTGTAATTATTACTTTCGCTATTGACCCTCCTCTCCCAACGAAGAAAAAACTTTTCGTATTGGATTAAATTTTCAATTTCTTGTATCTTTTCACCCTTGTTTACTGTTTCTTCTTCTACATAGGCTTTATATTTTTTGTAATAAATACTATTTCTTTTAGAATCAGGAGGAATTTTATGATTCCTTTCTTCAAATTTTCTAAAATGTTTAAAAAATAATCCTTGATCTTCTATTTTTTTGTTATTCTCATATTCTGATGATTTAAAGGCTCTTCCACGCAAATCATCTTCATACCAACTTTGCATTTCTTCCATAGTAGGAATATAAGTTTGGTTAAGATTTTTTTGTTCTTTCACAGAAGTTTCCTCCTTTGTATGTTATTCTCTTATATTATCAATATATCAAGTCCAATATGTGTCATAAAGAACTATAAATTAAAATCCCGATTTTAAATTCGGGATTTTAATCAAATTATCTTATGCTAAATGTAATTAAAAAACTCCATATTCTTTCAATAACTCTTCAATCTCTGTTCCTGCTAATTGTTTTAAAATTTTACGTTTAGCCAATGGAGGTAAATCAAGTTTTGGTTTTTCTCCGTCTAATAACATTGTACCTGCACTCAATAAATAACGAATATCATATCTCGAAGCAAATACCTCAGGAACTCCTTTTTCAACTCCAGTTAAAACATATACTGCTTCCATAGCTGTACGTCCTGAGTATTCGATAGTAAATACTGTATCACGTCCTGGATCATCCAATGTTTCTGCAAATTGTCCAAGAAAAGCAAAGTTTACTGCATTCTTTGGTACAACATAAGGACGATCACCAAATTCACGAGGCATAAACATAGATGTGATAAAAGGCATCATAACAGGAATTGCAGTACAACTTTCGGCTAATTCTTCGATTTGATCTGTAGGAACACCTATATGATATAACCATTCTTTTGTGATTTCCTTACCAGTACAATCTCTCATAGGTTTTTTAATGTAGTCTCCAGGAACATCAGAAAACAAACCATATACCCAAACAGCAACATCTTTTTCTGGTTGTCCATAATATTGTTCTTGACGATTTATTGTCCAACTCATCAACCATGAAGAGTCAAGAGCTGTAACGATACCGCCTGTTACAGTGCGTCCACCATATGGTGAACGTTTTGTTATCTTTTCAATATACTTAGGAACACGTTCATCATGGCAAGTTACTGTACAAGATTCCCAATTAGATTTTTCTGTATCTGTACAGAATTTATCTGGATTTCCAAATTCCTTTGATTGAGATGCTATATTTCTCCACAACTTCCAGCATCCTTCTGGTTTCTTGTTAAATGGAGCAGGAGTATTGTCATCACCATAACCAGAACCTTCAGTCATAGAACCATTAGTTATAAATACTAAGTCATGTTCTGTTAAGTCAATAGAAATATCTTTTCCATTTTTATCTGTTGCAACTATTTTCTTTGCAACTTTTTTATCCTCTGAAATTGAGAACTCAACGTTATCGACAGTGATTCCATATTCAAATTTAGCACCATGGTCTTCCAAATATTTAACCATAGGTTTTACAAATGAAGTGTATTGATCATGTCTTGAAAACTGTAAAGCTGAAAGATCTGGTAAACCTCCAACATGGTGGATGAAACGATTCATATATAATTTCATCTCTAAAGCACTGTGCCAATTTTCAAATGCAAACATTGTTCTCCAATATGTCCAAAAATCAGTATTTAAAAGCTCTTCAGAAAAAATATCTTCAATAGACTTATCTTGAAGTTCTTCATCTTTCATGTTTACAAAAGCAGCTAATTCTTTTGCCAAGTCTTGCCCTAAATTAAATTTTCCATTGTCATAGCGTTCACCTTGATTTTTAGTAATACGACAATTGCTAGAGTTTGGATCATCATAATTTGTATAATAAAAATGATCTAGCACAGTCATATTAGGATCTTCAGTAGATGGTAATGAACTAAATAAGCTCCATAGAACCTCAAAATGATGTCCCATTTCACGTCCTCCACGTGCTACATAACCCATATTCTGACGAACTTGACCATCTAATGATCCTCCAGGAATGTCTAATTGTTCCAAAAACGTAATCTTGCTACCATCCATATGAGCATCACGAATCAAAAAACAACCTGCTGCTAAAGCACCAATTCCTGTACCAATTAAATAAGCTTTTTTGTCTTCAATTCCTTTAGGCTTTCTTGCATTTACTAAAGAATGATAAGTTCCATTTGTAAGTGTTAATCTATCATCATGTGTTTTTAATTCCATTTTATCTCCTTCTTTCTTAATCTTTTAATAGCCTTCTAAATCCCAATTATTAATGAAGAGTTTTTTATGTTCACTCAATTAACGTACCTACACGGCGACGTAATAATCCCTCCTTTAACTTTGTGATTGCTTGTTAATTTATAAGATTTATTTATACTTATAATATCACTTATTTATGTCTTTTTCATTAGACAAATAAACTGTGGTGTTGGAGATTCGAACACCACAGTTAATATGTCTAGTTAATTGTCCAATTTTTAGGCATTAAGATTAAAATATCTAATAAAAAAGTACTCGGAAATTTTTTTTATCAGACATCCTTTAAACTAGCACTTCGCTTAAGGGATAGGGCAATGTTTCCATCAAAGAGCTGGCCGATACGTCTGATGATAGTACTAGGATCATCCTTCATTCTGGAAGCAATCCAGCGCAGTACCATTTCAGTGAGGGCACACTGATAAAAGGAAGCAATTAGCTTTTTGTCTTCCAAAGAAGCTGAGATACCATCATTTACTTTTTCAACATACCGGATCATGACAGTTCCTGATACATTGTATATGTAGTTCTCTAATTCTTCTCTCTGCATGGAATCATATACATGATAAATAGCTATTCTGTTTTCTGAAGCAAACTTAGTAGCCACAAGAAAACCCTCCTCCCAAGAGAGTGTATCATTATATTCATCAATAGCCGTCTGAAGTTCTGTTTGGAATATCTCTGACAGAATTGCATATACATCTGTATAGTAATAATAAAAAGTATTTCTATTGACCCCACATGCTCTAACAATATCCTTAACTGTGATTTTGTTAAGTGGACGCTCATTCAGCATCTTGATGAATACATCGCGAATCATTTTTCTGGTATATTGCTGTGCCAAGTCGCCACCTCCATAAAACTTTATCTGTGGTTAAAATTATACCATATGGTAAAAGTTATTTGCAAATATATCATCCTATGTTTTTACTACCTTCTTGTAAAATAGAATTATATTAATGAAGTCAGGATACAAAAAAGTAAAGAATTAATGTAAATACTAACTTCAGTATTAGCAGAATAGATGACAAGTAGGATTCTAGGATGCAAGTTATTATGGTAAGCGGTTAAAAAGAAAACTGTTTATACAATCAATAGGATTAGTACAATCCATGATCTGAGACATAATGCACATTCCTTTTGCCCCAGTTTTTATTATATCATTCTTTTTATCACTAGTTATACCACCTATTGCAAATACAGGTATAGATGAGAAATAACATATTTCTTGTAAAAATGATAAACCTCTTGGTGGAACCCCCTGTTTGCAATCCGTAGGAAATATGTGTCCAGCAATTATATATGAAGCACCTAACTCCCCAGCTTCTTTAGCTTCATCCAATGAATGAACTGAAGCACCTATATTCGTAAATTGGCTTAGTCGGTTTTTATGTATCCTAAGAGCAGACATTGATAGATGAATGTTGGGAATACCTAGTTTCACAGCTGTTTCTATATTATTATTGATTATGAACTTCACATTGCTTTTATTACATATATCTTTTATCTTCACAGCTAGACATTCATACTCAGATATATTCATATCCTTTTCCCTTAACATTATTGCATAGGGTTTTCCTTCTGCTATCTTATTTATTCTCTCTATAAAATTATCTCTGCACAATTTTCTATTAGTTACACAAATAAGCATAGTCTTTCTCCTAAACATAAATATAATCAGTATATACTGGCTGTAATCCTCTACTGAGTATCATGTTGTGGATTTCTTCTACATCACGTGGGTCAGAAATCTCAAATTGTTCGTCACCTTTTTCTTCTTCCCCATGACCTCCAACACTAACCTTAACACCTGCAGATATCTTGGTTGCTGCCATTCCAATAACATTGTTACGAAAACCTGCTCTCTCCCTTGTTGAAATAGTTATACCTGCAAATGGCATGAAGATACGATGAGCTGTCATTACCTGCAGAAGCTGTTTTTCATGAACATCATTAGGATTATTATCAGCATTATTGATATACGGTCTTAACCTAGGAGTTGAAAATGAAATTTCTGCATAAGGATACTTTTTCTGTATAAAATACCCATGTAATCCTGTTGCAAAAGCATCTTTTCTAAAATCATCTATACCTAATAATGCTCCAAAAGATACTCCTCTCATACCACCCAACAGAGCTCTTTCTTGTGCATAAAATCTGTATGGAAATATTCGTTTTGAACCACTTAAATGAACCTGTTCGTACTTATCTGCATTATAGGTTTCTTGGTAAACAGAAACAAAATCGGCACCGCATTTATGTAAGTAAGCATATTCTTCAGTATTAAGAGGATATATCTCTATACCAACTGTAGAAAAATATTTTGCAGCTAATTCGACGGCACCTCCAATATATTCCACATTAGAAGTACTACGGGATTCACCTGTCAATAATAGAATCTCTTTCAAACCAGTGGAGGCAATATTTTTAAGTTCTTGTTCTACTTCTTCTAATGTAAGCATTCCTCTATGAATTTTATTCATACAGTTGAACCCACAATAAACACAATGATTTTCACAGTAGTTCGATATATATAAAGGAGTAAACATGGTTACAGAATTACCGAAATATTTTTTTGTATTCATAGTTGCTTTCTTTGCCATATCTTCTAAATAAGGCATAGCTACTGGAGATAACAAAGCCCCATAATCATCTAATGAAATCACATCTTTCTCCAATGCTATCTCAACTTCTCTGGAAGTATACATATGATAATCGTATTTATCAACTATTCCCAATACTTTTTCCATTAAATCAGAATCTATCACATCCATTCCTTCTAAATATTCCATGTGGTTTACTTTTTCTCTATTCATAATAATCAATCCTCCAAAAATCCAGTTAAAGGACTAGAAGCTTCCCCTTTATTGTTCAAAACTCTTCCAAGTCCAGCTAAGTAAGCTTTACGTCCTGACCTTATTGCAAGTTTAAAGGCTTCTGCCATTGTATATATATCAGAAGCGGTAGCAATTGCTGTATTACACATAACTGCATCAGCCCCCATTTCCATTGCCTCGCAGGCTTGTGATGGACGTCCTATACCTGCATCTACGATAATTGGTACATCTATTTCATCAATTAATATCTTTATAAAATCTTTTGTGCAAAGTCCTTTGTTACTGCCTATAGGTGAACCCAAAGGCATGATAGTTGCTGCACCAGCATCTACTAATGCTCTTGCTACATTTAGGTCTGGATACATATAAGGCATTACAACAAAACCTTCTTTTGCAAGAATTTCAGTAGCTTTTATAGTTTCATAATTATCTGGCATCAGATATTTTGAATCTCTTATTACTTCTAACTTTATAAAATTACCACATCCAATTTCTCTTGAAAGTCTTGCTATCCTTACTGCTTCAGAAGCATTTCTAGCACCAGAAGTATTAGGCAATAATGTTATACCTTCTGGTATGTGATCCAATATATTTTCTTGCCCACCTACATTAGAGCGGCGTAAGGCAAGGGTTATTATCTGGACATCGCCTTTATTTATAACTGCATCTATCATATCCAAAGAAAATTTACCTGAACCCAATATAAATCTTGAGTCAAATTCGTGTTCTCCTATTATTAATTTATCATTCATTTTATACATCCTTTCCTATATATCATTTATTCCTAGTAATAATCTTAGTATCATATTAGCTTGATGACCCGCACATATATTTACTCTTGGAGCCATTAATCCTTGTCCGATTTTTGCCTCACTCTGCAAATCTCCACATACATATAATCTTTTCATTGGATTAATTGTCTTGATTAAATTGGAACTGCCATAACCTGCCATACCAGAAGCTGCAACAATCTTCACGTCATTCATCTCTTCCAATGCTACGTTAACAAGTGTTGATTTTGCCTCTGGCTTATCAAAAGCTTCACAAATAATATCATATCCGTTAAAAAGCTCATAAACATTGTCTTTAGTTACTTTTACAGTCTTGATCTGTACTTCAACATAAGGATTGATTTCTTTTATCTGCTGTTTTAGCGCCTCTGTCTTAGGCATACCTAAATGACTGATATTATAACACTGGCGATTTAGATTACTTGGTTCAACAATATCAAAATCTACAAGGAGTAATTCTCCAATGCCTGTTCTAGAAAGCATGATTGCAATATTAGAACCTAGACCACCTAATCCAGCTATAGCCACTTTTCCTTTCTTTATCATTTTATGTACATTAGGAGTGTGTCTTGCCATGAGCATACTCTCTAGCTCATCACTATTAACCATAGCACCTTTTGTTATGACACTAAATATATCATCCTCTACTAACTTCTTATCTTCTTCTATTTGATAACCATTTAAAATGATAATATCATCTTCATTTCCTATTTGGTTACGTAATTGAAATGCAGTAGCTGCATCTGTATTAATCCTTTTACCGTTAACTGTTGTCTTCATATATCAACCTCCTCCAACAAAGCTGACAATTTCTAAGGCATGATTATTCTTAAGCATAATATTTTTATACTCTATCTTAGGAACAATATTACTATTATGTTCAACAGCAATCTTGGTAATATCATAATTATTGTTAACCAAGAAATCATATAAATTTATATCCTCATCAAGCTTAATATCAGTTCCATTAACTCTCATTTTTTCTTCACTTCCTTTATGTTTAATTCATAAAAAAAAGCATAAAATGGAGATTTACACCCGCGGTGGTGTACCCCATTTTATGCTTAATGATTACGAACCATATTTAATTAACTAGTATTATAGATTATTTTATAGATTTAGTCAAGCTGCTTTTCAGATGCTCAAGCTTTCAGCCGTTTCACGTATTGTCAAAAATCTCCCTTCCAAAAAAATGTATTGGTTAAACTATTTCTTAACCAATACATATTATAGAGTGTGTCTATTAATTTTTCAGCTCTACATTGACTATTATGAACCATTTGGACAATTAAATTTCTCTCTTTGTTTTTAAACTAAAACTAATACTATCACTATCAGAATGTACTTTATCATTTTCAACTTGAATATTAATTAGATTTTCTTTTTTATCATAGTCTTTTGACATACCATCGTCATGATATAGCTTATATGATGCACTGTCCTCAACATAACCTATCAATGTTAAATTATTAGTGTCCAGTTTATCTGTATTAGGTGCTGGTTCACATATAGGTATTATGTGATTCTTTTTAACGAAGAATACTACCTCATCTAGGGATATGTCTATGTAATGATGTCCTTTTTGTAGAATTTCCTCAATTAATTTTCCATCTTTAACCTTAACTTTCAACATATCTTCTGGAAGGTATACATATCTGCCTACTGCATTTTGCTCGTATACAGGTGTGACCATCATTCCCTCACCTACCATTAGTTGATCTTCAACATGTATTGCAAAGGAATCACTAGGATAATCAAAAGCTAATGGCCTAAAATACATTTCGTCATTTAAAACAGCTTTCATATACTCACTATAGATATATGGAATTAACCTATATCTAAGGTCGATGATATTTTTAAAATCAACTGTTTGTTCAAACTGATAACATTCCTGTGGTCTTATTGAGCATGAATGATTTCTCATCAATGGAGTAAAAATCCCGAAAGCAAGCCAACGAAGTACCAAGTCCCTAGTTGTATTACAGCCGAATCCTCCTATGTCTGCACCTGAATAAAGGAATCCACACATATTCAATGATGGCATCATTTTGATATTCAATAATAAATGAGACCACCAAGAATTATTGTCACCAGTCCAAATCCCTCCATATCTATGCATTCCAATATAAGAAGAGCGAGAAAACATTAATATCCTTTTTTCTGGTACCAATCTCTCAAATGCTTCCCCTGCTGCTCTAGTCATATTATAACCATATAGATTATGAAGCTTATCGTGGCAAATCATCTCTCCATCTACATTATGGTAGAATCTTTTATAATCATCTGGATTATTTAATAGACCTTTAACTAGATTCTGAAATTCAAAATATGAATTCACATCTAGTTTATCCTCTTTATACTCTTCAATCTTGGAAAAAGCTTCATTTAATCCTTCATCAGAATAGAATATAGCGGGTTCATTCATATCATTCCAAAAGCCCTCTATACCTTTATCTAATAAGAATTTATATTGTTCTCCAAACCACTCTCTAGCATCTTCATTCAGAAAATCTGGAAAATGTGTTCTTCCTGGCCATACACCAGCTACGAAATCGGTGCCATCTTCTCTTTTACAAAAATAGTTTTTGGCTACACCCTCTTCATAGACATTATAGCCATCTTCTATTTTTACACCAGCATCTATAATAGGTACTAATCGTATTCCTTCTTTTTTCATATCAGAAATTAATTTTTCAAAATCAGGGAACTTATCAGTATCAACAGTAAAATCCTTATAATCCTTCATATAGTCAATATCAAGATATATTGCATCCAAAGGAATATCATTTTTTCTGTATTCATCCAATACTTTTCTTACATCTTCTTCATTTCTATATCCCCATCTGCTTTGCTGGTATCCAAAAGCCCAATATGGTGGAATATAGCTTCTACCTATTAGCTGTCTAAATTCTTTTACTATATCATTGAGACTGTTTCCTTCTATATAATATAGATTGACATCTTTCTCTGGCATTGTTACTTTCAACTCATTTTGTCGAGTATATCCAATATCAAAAACGATTTTTTGGGGTGTATCGAAGAATAATCCAAATGTTTTTTCTCCGAAGATAATAATAAAATTATGTGCTCCATATAATGAACTCTTATCTTCTGTATGAACAGCATCATCTGTACAATTGCTTACGTATCTATATCCTCTCTTGTTTATTCCTCTTATGTTTTCACCTAAACCAAAAACAATATCATCTTTCATGTCATATGTATATGTGAAGCCTTCTGATAAATCTAATTTACCGTACTTAGGTTTATCTTTTTCCATTGGCAATTCCTTAATGACAGCTTTTGTATTAAATGGATTACCATATATAAATCTCTTAATCATTTTATGTCTCCTTACGATAGTCTACATTAATATTCAAGGGGCTCTGTCAGATAACACAGCCCCTAGCTATTTTCAGACTTTATTGATTTTACTTGCTATATTTTGATATATCAATCAAATATTGTTAATAATATCAAATTGTATATTTCCAGATAAGACCTCTGCCTTATTAATACCATCTTTCCAGGTTATTAATATTTTATTTCCCAAATCATCACTGAAACAATATTCTCCTTCATTACCCGCTAGGTAGAAGCATAGGTTGTTATATTCTTCTGTACCATTACCAACATAGCTTCCTAATTTTTTGTCCTCACCTAGATTCAAGGCAATACCTCCACCGCTGCGAAGGAAAACAGGGATACGTTCTTTTCCAGACTTAATCAGATATTTTTTATTTCCTGTCAATGTTTCACCAGTCCATAGATTAGTCCACATACCATCTGGTAGATATACCTCTCTATCTGTCTTACCTTCAAATATTATAGGAGCAACTAAAATATCTCCAAGCATGAAACTATCTTCAATATTATATACCAACTCATCATTTGGATACTCTAATACTAGATGTTTCATCATTGGAATTCCTGTCTCGCTGGATTTCTTTGCTTGGTCATAGATGTAAGGCAATAAATTCATTCTTAAATTATAGTGATATCTTAATCTATCAATTAAATCTTCATCCTGGTAGCATAGCGCCATATTCCATGGACTTCTATCATTAGTACCTTTTACACCAGGTAATATTTCGGAAAACTGACCGCCTACTGGCTCTGAATGCCATTGCATTACAGGCGTGAATACAGCTAACTGTGTTGATCTTTCGTATAATTCAACTGATGGAAGCTCTCCGGCAAATCCAGCAATATCAAATCCCCAGTACGGAACTCCACTCATTCCTGATGAAATTCCTGCTAATATAATATGACGCAACTCATCCCAAGTGGATTGCTGATCTCCAGCCCATTGCATTGGGAAGTTTTGTTGTCCTTTATATCCTGCTCTGCTGAAAAGTACTCTGTCTTTTCCTATAAAATCATGATAAGCTTGTACATAACTGGACGCATAAGCATTCTTTAATTCAATTCCTGTCATTCCATTATGAGCTTTTATATCATCATCATAGACGAATTCTCCACCATCTGTTTTAAATCCATCTACTCCTATATCTAATAGATGCTGTCTTTTTTGAAACCACCATTTTATAGTTTCTTCATTAGTAAAATCTGGAATCATGGACCCACTGAACCAACGTCCTTCTTTTATAGTATAAGGACTTCCATCTGCATTTTTTATACATAAGTCATTTTGTTTTACATATTCCCAATCTTCCTCATTAACTTTATGGAATCTACCTTCTTCCATTTTCTTTATGACTGGGCATTGCCACAATAATAATTTAATACCTTTATCATGAAGCTTATCAATCATTTCTTTTGGATTTTTCCATTCGTCGTTTTCATTCCATCTATAGAAGGTAGCTTCGTCACTCCATGCTTCAAGAACCATTACATTAGCAGGGAACTTATACTTTTCCAGTAATTCTAACTGTTCTTCTACCAATTCTTCTGTATTCCATCTGTTAGCTGATATCCATGGACCAAAACTCCATTTCGGAGTAATGAAAGGTTTCCCTGTCAATGATACATACTCGCTGATAATTTCTTTTGGTTTACCAACGAAAAAATATATTTCTGGGAATTTATCTGAACTGTCTTTTGATATTGCAATCTTTATTGTATCAGCAAAATCAAATTCATTGATAACCCAAGAATCTACGTAAACACCTAATCCCGTATTAGTGAAGAAAAAAGGAATTGGGCAATAACTTATTTCCCCCTGATTACAGAATTTCTCATATACATGTGATTGTACTGTTTGACCTTTTTGATTAATACAATTGAATCTTTCACCCAAACCATAAGCAGCTTGGTAATCTATATCAATAGTAATTGTGCATTTGTCATTTTCTTTTTTCAAGAAAACATAATCTAAATCTTCAATATTAAGAGCACTATTTAAGTTATACTTATATGTTTTCATTCTATACTCCTTGTATTCTTTTATATAAATTAATTATTTCTGTCCCGTTGTATCCATTTAAATTAATAAAGGGGCTGCTACAATTTATACCGTTAAGAAGATTCTAATTCACTAGGATATTAACGTAAAATGTATTATAGAGCAGCCCCTTATTAATATATTAAAGGTGGGAAAGTTGAGTTAGTTAAATAATAATACTATTCACCTTTTGAGTAACGCTCCATTGCATCTGTACGGATTTGAATCAAACGTTCCAATCCCATTTCATTTAATCTTTTAACATATGTATCCCAACCTTCATCTACATTACCATTAATTACCCAATCAGCTCTAGTAACATCGATGAATTTGTTGATATCTGTTTCTAAGGTAGCTAATTCTTCGATTTCTTCTGCACTTAACATTACTTTTGGATATGTTCTAGTAATGTATTCTTCTCCTAATTTACTTAGGTCAAGTTTTAATCCGTCTCCACTTTCTGGTGATAATTTAATTTTCTCTTGGAAATCAGCACTTACATATTTTGGTCCAAAATCTCTTAAACTTTGATCCCAGTACCAACCGTCAGCACTTGTTCCTTCTGGTGGATTATTTAAAGTATATGTACCATCTTCATTTTTAGAGATAACTGTTCCAATTGCTCCCCAGAAGTTCTGGATACTTGCTTCACCTGTGTAGAATTCATCAAGCCAACGTGCAGCTATTTCAGGATATTTACAATTCTTTGTGATTAAAGCTTCATTACGTTCAATTGCAGAAATACCGTTTTTATCTCCACCTGCATATCTCTTTCCATCTGGTCCAGCAATAGGTGCTAAAGCGATATATTCATCTTTCCATTGTCCGTAAACTGCATCTGGAATCCAGTTATATGAGAAACCTACTCTTGATACATTAGGGTCTTGATTCTTACCAAGTGCCATAGTATCATCTTGTGTGAAAGTTTCTGGATCGATAATCCCTTCAGTATATAATTTATTTAACCATTTTATACCTTCTTTGTATTGTTCACTTGTTGGATAGAATGTTAAGCTATCATCTTCATCTACAAGCATCATAGCTCCATTTATATCAGTGATTCCAAAAGGATTAAGTAAATCCATTGAAATACCTTTACTTCCAGTTATAGGGATTTCATCATTAGGATCTCCATTTCCATTAGCATCTTGATCTTTGAATGCTTTTAATACTGTATATAATTCTTCAATAGTAGTTGGTTCCTCTAATCCTAATCTATCTAACCAAGCTTTGTTGATGATTGGCTGGTTACATACAACTGGACGACAAGGTAGGTTTTTACCCATTGAATACATTTTTCCATCTAAATATGTAACTGTCTTTTTCAAGTCAGGCATGTCTGTTAAAGCTTTTTTGTAGTTAGGCATATATTCATCCACTAAATCATTTACTGGTAAAAACATTTCTAAATTGTTGATTACATCAGTATCTTCAAATGTTTTATTACCGATGATGATGTCTGGTAGGTCTCCTCCAGCTAACAAGATACCTTTTTGTTCTCCCCAATCACTTAGAGATTGAACTTGCCACTCAATCTTAACGTTAGTGTTAGTTTCCAAATCTTTTATGAATTGATTATCTGTGAAACTATCTCCCATATTACCCCATCTAGTAGTTAATACTGTTAATGTAACAGGTTCATTTACAATAGGTAGTCCTTCTTTATTGAAGTTACTGTTTTCTGTATTTCCCGCAGTTTCTTTTGCACCATTATTATTGTCTTTTTCATTGTTTGATCCACATCCTGTAACACATGTAAGCATTAACATTGCTACAACCAATAGACTTATTGTCTTTAAAAATGACTTTGTTGTTTTATTTTTCATAATCTTTTCCTCCTTAATTATAATAATTAAAAGTAATCTATATAAATTTTAATAGATTCATGGTTATTTTTTATCCTTTTACTGCACCTATCATTACACCTTTGTTGAAATACTTTTGAACGAATGGATATACGCACATGATTGGAAGGGTGGATACTACAATTACTGAATATCTCATCAAATTGGCTCTTCTTAGTGCAATCTGTGCTGCTTCACCACTACCAAGTGCAGTCTGCATATTATTAGTTATCAAAATATTTCTTAATATTAATTGTAGTGGATGTAGGCTGCTGCTCTTCAAATATATCAAAGCATTGAAGTAGGAATTCCACTGTCCAACAGCTATCCAAAGTCCTAAAACTGATATTATAGCTTTTGATAAAGGTACTACAATCTGAACGAAATATCTTACGTTACCACATCCATCAATTCTAGCCTGATCCCATAAACTGCTAGGGATGGAATTTTGAAAAAATGTTCTGGCTACGATTATATTAAAAGCTGATACTGAAAAAGGAAGTACCATTACTAAGAAATTATCATACAATCCAAATCTTTTTACTGTTAAGAATGTTGGTATCAAACCTCCATTAAAAAACATGGTGAATACAAATAACAGCATAAAAAATTTTCGACCCACAAAATCTTTTCTTGATAATGTATAGGCAGCAGTGATATTAACAAAAATACCAATTGCAGTTCCTGCTACTGTATACAGAATTGTATTTTTATATCCTATCCATATTTCTTTGTGTTTCAAGAGTTCTGTATAACCTTCTAATGTAAATCCTTTCGGCCATAACCATACATTTCCGCTGGCTACTGCTGCAGGTTCACTAAAAGATGCAGTAACAACAAAATAAATAGGATAAAGGATGATAATTAATAAAATAGCTGATATGGAATATAATATAATGTCAAACTTGGTAACTTTCTTTTTTTTCTTTAGACTACTCATCATTATTCCTCCCCTCTACCATAAACTGTTTTCTGATACTTTTCTGCTGAACTTGTTAACAGATATTAAAAGTATAAAATTAATTATTGTACTAAATAAGTTAACCGCCGAGGAGTAACTGTATTGAGCACTTATCATACCCACTTTGTAAACATATGTAGAAATTACTTCGCTATTTAATAAATTAAGGTCATTTTGCATAAGGTATACTTTTTCAAAACCAAGAGCCATAAGTCCACCACATCTAAGTATTAATAATGTCATAGCTGTAGGTATTAACATTGGAATATCTACATACAATATTTTTTGGAACTGACTGGCACCATCAATACTAGCTGCTTCATACAGATTAGGGTCAACAGATGATAGCGCAGCTATGTAAATAATCGAATCCCATCCAACATGCTGCCATACATCCGACCATACATACAAATGTTTAAAAGCTGAAGGACTACCCAATAAGTTTGGTGCTTCGGCTCCGAACAATCCGAATATCTGTCCAATTAATCCAGCTCCAGGTGAAAAAATTAAATTAAGTATTCCAACTATTACCACTGTAGAAATAAAGTGTGGCATATATGAAATAGTTTGAAATGCCTTTTTGTATTTGTTAGTCCTCATTTGATTAATTGCTAATGCAAAGATTATTGGAATAGGAAAGCTGACCAATAAGCTGTAACCTGTTATAATCAAAGTGTTTTTTATTGTATTAACAAACTGATAAGAATTGAAATACTTAATAAAATATTTGTACCAGGGATCAGCCCATGGACTACCCATAATACCAAGAGAACCTTTGTAGTCCTTAAATGAAATTAGTACCCCGTACATTGGTATGTAACTAAAGCAAATTAACAATATTAAAGACGGTAATAATATTAAATAGAGACCCCGATTTCGAAATATTCTTTTCCATAAGTGATTTGACTTAAATAATTTTTGATACATTTTCCATCATGCCTTCCTTTTTTAATGTACATATCTCAATTATTGCAATAATAAATATATCATTTTCTTTCACCTTTGATATTTTTGTATATTTTTAATGTAAAACATGATATATTCGTTGACGTTATTGTTAGTTTAACGTTAATCTATTTATGTATGTATGGTAACATTTTTATACTTTCATGTCAAGAATTAATTACAATAAAAAAATGTATTGATTAGATAATTCTAAACAATACATTTTATATAAGTTTTATATTATGATATTAATCCGTTATAACAAACTACTTAAACCAGCAACGGTGAAATCTATAAAGCATTATTTCATTCCTAAAATAACTTTTTTAACTAAATATTGTTCCATCTTTTTAGTGTTGGGAAAAATTCTTTCATTATTTTTCTTGCTTCTTCTTGGCTCATATTTTTATTAGCTCCAACCATATGAGGAACACAAGATTCTATCATTTGTTCCATAGTACAATCCTCTGTAAATTCACCATTTGCAAAACAATATTTACAGTAATCTTCACTTTTACTTCCATCAAAATTAGTACCGTACATCTCATTAGATTCTCCCATAGGCATTCCACAACTTTGACAATAACGAATATCGTTCATATACATCTTCCCTTCATTTTATTTTTTATTACTGTTATATATTATCAAATATAATTTGACATCAGCATGTCATATTACAAAAACTTATCGATAATTCTTTAGAATATTTTCCAATCTCTTTTTGATTGTGTCATTAAGATAACTTGGCTCTATAATTTTTATATATGGACCAAATGAAATTATATAATTGTATAACCACTCATCTTCCAAAGCTGTAAAAGTAATTTCAAAACTACCATCCTCTTTTCGTATAATATCCTTAGCATCAAATTCATTATAAGCTCTATATTTTATCTCAGGTGTCAAAAGGATTTTTAAAGTAATCAATGGAGCTGTGTTGTGATATGATAATTTAAAATCATCTAATTTATATTTATCTCTATCAAACCCGTTATTGGTTATTTCAAGATTTTTCATTCTATAGATCTTGAACATTCTATAATCTTTTCTCATTAGGCAATACCCTAACAAGTACCAATCTTTCTGCTTAAAAATCAGTTTCAGAGGGTTAACAACTCTTGTCGTTTTATCACCATATAGATTATAATAATTAAAGCTTATACTCCTGCAAAGAGTTAAAGCATCTTTTAGGTCTTCAAATTTCTTTTTTTCCAACTCTGAACTTCCCCAATAAGAGAAATCTACTTCAATCCAGTTTTCATTACTTTTGTTAAATAATGACTTCAGTTTTAAAATGGCATCATCAACATTTTCATATTCTGTAGCTTTTAATAATTCCAAGCCTATAAGAACTTTATTTTGTTCTTCATTTGATAAAACTGATTTATTTATAATAAAATTCTCAAGGAGACTTATACCTCCACCCTTACCTTTATTTGTATATATGGGTATTCCTGCCATAGACAAAGTTTCTACATCTCTGTATATTGTTCTTGTGGATACCTCTAGCTTATTAGATAATTCTTTTGCTGTTACTTGTTTTTTATCTAAAAGCAAATATACTATCTGAAATAATCTATCAATCTGCAATAATATCACCACCTATTAATATTATAACAGATAAATATGACATCTATTTGTCTTATTTTCTAATATATTTACTTATATTGTCATCTTGACAAGTAAAATAATCAATGCTATGATTAACTAAATGAACGTTCAGCTAGTTGCTTATAGATGACTAGTACTTACTTATATATTACATAAAGGAGTGTTTACTATTAAAGCATTATACTTTCCAGAAATAAATAAAGTTGAATTAAGAAATGTTGAAAAACCTGTATTAAAAACCTCTACTGATGTTATCGTAAAAGTTACAACCACAACAATATGTGGTAGTGATATTCATATCCTAAAAGGTGCCATTCCTACAAAACCTGGATTTGTACTAGGTCATGAATATGTAGGGATAATTGAATCCGTTGGAAAAGATGTGAAGAATTTCAAAGCTGGTGACAGAGTTATCGGTCCTCCTGCTCCTTACTGTGGTCAATGCCAACCATGTAAAAATGGATACGTATCTCATTGTGCTAATGGTGGTATTCATGGTGCAGGAGCAACTAGAGGAGATATACCTGGTGTTCATGCTGAATATACACGTGTTCCTCATGGGGATTCCTGTTTGTTGAAAGTACCTGATAATCTTACTGATGAACAGGTTATCTTTGTATCTGATATCGCTTCTACTGGTTATACAGGTGTTGAGCATTCTGGTTTAAAAGAAGGTGAAACCATTGTTATATTTGGTTGTGGACCTGTTGGTATGGCAACAATCCTAACAGCCAAACTTCATAACCCAGATAAAATAATAGTAGTTGAAAAATCCGAGACAAGATTGAAAAAAGCATTAAAAATTGGGGCTACTCATGCCATCAGTACAGATGAGGATGTATTAAAAAATATAGCTGAGTACACTAACAACAAAGGGGCTGACGTTGTTATTGATGCGGCAGGATTAGATATTACAATCAATCAAGGAATTGATTGTCTTGGTATTGGTGGCAGAATGTTCCTTGTAGGTATTCCAAAGAAACCTATCAATATTCAATCAAATAATTTTTATAAAAATATCACTTTCAGTATGGGGTTAGGTGACCTAAAGAATATAAGCGGGTTTCTTAATCAAGTAAACGAGGGTAATCTTGATTTGACATCTTTAATAAGTCATACAATGCCTTTGGATGATATTGAAAGCGCTATTAATCTAGTTCAAAACAAACCTGACGAAGTGGTTAAGGTTATTATAAAACCACAGCAATAAAAAGCACTGTTTTATTCTATAGCGATATGTTATAATTACATAGTAATATTCCCAAAAAAGACTTGATATATTTATTATAGTCTTTTTTTGTAATTGTTAATATAACAAATCATTCGATGAAGGAGTCATATTATGGATAATATAAAAAAAAGAGATGCTGAGTTGTCCAGAAAAAAAATACTAGATGCCGCTGAAACACTTTTTGCTCAAAAAGGTTATCATCTAACAACTTTGACAGAGATTGCAGAATTAAGTGGTTTATCACGGACTACCCCCTCTTACTTCTTTGGTAATAAAGAGATGCTGTATAAAAAAGTTATTGAACATCTCATAGAAGATGAAAAAAACTATGTTGATAAATTAGTAATTGAAGATAAAGTAACCGTTGAAGCATTAAAAACTATTCTGGCACGTCACATTGATTATACTTTTAAACATCCTAATCTAACTAAAATCTTAGTTACTGAATCATTAAATAAAAACAGACAGGAATGGATACTTAGCTTCTTCCCTGACATGATTTCCTGGAGCCATAAATACTTGTCGGATGCAAAAGAAATGGGAATAATCCGACAAGACATAGATATAAATACTTTATGGTTGAATGCAATGGCAATGGCATGGTTACCTATCATAACTCAAGATACTTTTCTAAAATTAATGGATAAAGATTTTACTAGACAAGAATTCATTGACAACCATAAAAAACAAGTTGAAACACTTATTTTTGAATCAATACTAGCATAATAAATTTATTAGAATAAATAATAACATGATAAAGCTGTTGATTGGAACTTACCATTAACAGCCTTTTTTATTGCAATACTCTTAAGAAAATTTTCATTACGATAATATTTATTATTTATGTTAAATGCTACATATTTCTCACTTTAATTAATTTTGAAAACCAGTTATTATATCTAATTATATTAAATAATTATTGCTTTATACTAATTTTTATTAACTATATATATTGTAATGTTATTTAATCAACATAATTCCTCAAAATAAAAAACAAATAGACAATTTATTGACAAATATTTATTAATGATATAAAATTTTATATGCTATCAGTTTTTTAAATAGCATATAAAAATAATAGGAGGAATTCACAAATGAAAAGAATTGTTACATTATTATTAGCTTTTACACTTGTTTTTAGTACTTGTACACTATCTTATGCTGCTGAAAACGAAACAACAGATTCAAAAGCAGAAACAGCTACAATAGTATTCAACAAAATAATTCTTAAAGACGATAATGGTAATGAAAGATTATTAAAGCTTACAATTAAAGGTGTTGTAGGTGTTCAGTTAGATGATTGCAGAGTTTACTATGAAGACTATCAACATAGTTACCTTGATACTTATTATGGAGATGAAACATATTTTACATATGATGAAGATAAGCAAGAAGAAATATGGAACGGTAAAGGAGAGCTAATAAAAAACGGAATAGATATAATACCTGTAATTCAAGGTGCTGAAGTTTTATTAGAAGTAATTGATGGTAAAGATGACTTAGATTTCTATCCTGGCTATTTTTGCTTTATTAATGATGAAAAAACTGTTATTAGTCAAGGAATGGGACAAGGTGGTTTCTTAGGTACAGGAACTGCACTTGTATTTGATAAATTATCTGTTGGTACATTCGATGAGTTTCCAATATATCTAAATAATAAACCAGTAGGTATTATGGTTGTTGACCCTAAAACTTATCCTCAACCTACTAAAGAAAAAATTGAAGCAGTGAAAACAGAATTAGGAATAACAGATTCATCAGTAATAAAAGAAGATACAACTAAAGAGGAAGAAAATGTTAAAGAAGAAGAACCTAAGAAAGATACTGAAGCAGTTCCTGGATTAAATAATTTTGAACAAGTAAACGAATACACACCAGATACTTTCAATGATGTTGAAGATGGTATTTGGTATGCAGATTCAGTGAGAAACTGCTATGAATTAGGAATAATGAATGGTAAAGGAGACAACCAATTCGCACCAAAAGGTTCTATCAGTGTAGCAGAAGCTATAGCAATGGCAAGTAGAACAAATAAAATCTATGCAGGTCTAGGTAGTGAAATTGAAAAAACTGGTGATACTTGGTATGATGGATTCGTTAAATATGCAGTAGAAAACAATATTATAAAAGAAGATCAATTTGATGATTATACTAGAAAAATTACAAAAGCTGAATTATCATATTTATTTGCTAAATCAGTGCCAGAAGAAGAATTTACAGCAATACAGCTTTACCTACTTCCTGACGTTGATGATGATACAGATTATTCTTCTGAGATTTACTTATTATTCAATGCCGGAGTTGTTACTGGTAGTGATGAAAATGCAACATTCCATCCAACTAATAATATTACAAGAGCTGAAGCTTCTGCTATAATCAACAGAGTTATTAATCCTGATAGTAGAAAAGCACTTTAATAGTTTATACTATAATATGTTAAGAGGCTGCAACACTTTATATGTTTGCAGCCTCTTAATCTATTTCGTCAATTATATCAATGCCCTCAAATACACTTATAATGTTTAACAGTCTATATTATAGTAATAATTTAATATCTATACTAGATATGTTTTTTTAATATATCATTAAACCCTTTACCATTTTTGATACTCTCACGATTCATAATCATTTCTTTTCCAATATTGATTAACAATCTTTCTGCTTTAATACGTTTATCTGTGTCTTCAATAGTAGTAACATCTGCAACTTTTGAATCCCCAACAACTCTTCTTATTATTTCAAGTCCTGCACTACCAGCAGAGTCAGCTAATACTGATTCTAGATACCATTTTTTATAGTAATCTTTTTTAGCCATTTCATCAATTACAATTTCTTTATATAATTTATTGAACTTGACAATGAATTTATCTACTATTTCCTCAATTGTATCAGATAACCAATCTAGGAAATCATTATCATCTGTATCATCTACATATGCATGTGCCCAAGCAAAAAACAGATTACCTATTACATTTCCCACATCATAACCTATGGGTCCATAAAAAGCGAATTCAGGATCTAATACTTTGATTCCAGTTTCATTAGCAAATATTGAACCTGAGTGTAAATCACCATGAACTAAGGCTTGAGCATTATTCATAAAATTATTTTTCAACTTACCCACTTCAAGAATTAAATCATCATCATTATATAAGACTTGTTCAACAAATTTTAGATTTTCATCTATTATTACATTTCTACCTTTATAGTCAATATAAGGTTCTGTAAAAACAAGGTCTTCTGATATCTTACATAAATCTTTATTTATATATGCTTTTACTTGGTCTTTTTTCTCTCCTGAATCCATAACCAAATCTGTAGTTGGCAATAGAGTATTTACTAAGAAAGTTGTAATGTCTTCAGCTAATGTTGGAAAAGTTTTTCTTTGTAATAACTCTGTTCTGAGATTGTGATATGCTGATACATCTTCCATTGCTAATACACACATGACAGGATCATATTTATATATTTTAGGAACTAAGTTAGGAGCTAATTTCTCTTGCTGCATCAGTACCATAGCTTCTATTTTGTTTCTATTTACATCTAATGCTCTTCCAGATGATCTAAGTACTGTATCAGCATGTTTAATGATAATTGATTTATTTGTATTCTCATCCCAAACTTTGAATACATAATTTATATTACCATCGCCTATCTCTTTTGCATTTAACTTAGCATTATCGTCAAAATAGTCAAGTTTCTCTAATGTATAATCAATAGCATCTTGCTCGTTCATTTTAAAATGTTTGTCAAATCTAGACATCTAATCATCTCCAATTATTCTACCAGTAATTATCTACTTCTGTAGCAAAATATCTTTTTAAGTCATATGGACTATATATTCCTTTATCTGTTACTACTCCACTTACTAAATGAGGTGGTGTTATATCAAAAGCTGGATAATAAGCCTTAACACCGTCCAATGTATTTTTTATACCTCTGAACTCTAATACTTCCTTTGGATTTCTTTCTTCTATCTTAACCTTTTCTATTGTGTCTCTATCTGGAATTCCTGTAACAAAATATGGAATACCAAAATATTTAGCAGCGATTGCAATCTGCATTGTTCCTACTTTATTGACGATATGTCCGTCTATACATATGGAATCAGCAGCTGATGTAAACAAATCTATATTTTTAGTCTGCATAGTAATAGCTGGCATATTATCTGTAATAACAGTTACATCAAATCCTTGGTCTTTTATTACACTTGCTGTAAGTCTTGCACCTTGAAGGAAAGGTCTTGTTTCTGGGCAGAAGAACTTAACAACTTTGTCTCGTTTTTTAGCCTCTTTTAGCATCATACCTATTATGGTTTCTCCAAAACATTGAGTCATAACATTACCATTTTGTGGAAACATATCTACTAGATAATTAGCTACTTCACCTATCTTGGAGTATCTTCTATTCATAGATTTAACAGTATGTTTGAATATCTCTTCATCCACTCTCTGTGAATTTGCAAAAGCTTTTTTTACTACTTCCAGACAACCATTAACAACTAAAGTCATTCTAGGAACTGTTGTAGGTCTTGCATGTGATAATGTATATGCTGCATCTTTTAGATAATTCATCTGTTCTTCTTCTTTTAAGTCTTTACACTCATAAGCAGCAAGTGCCATACCCATTCCTGCCGCTGTATAAGGTCCTGCACTCTGGGTTACCATATCAGCTATAGCCTGGGCTACTTCCTGATGGGACTCGCAAGTAACAAATCTAACCTCTGTTGGATAAATTCTACGGTCTAATATTTTAACTTTTCCATCTTCATACCAAGCAACATTTTCATATCTTAGCATAAATGCAAGATCTTTATCTACTCTTTCCATTACCTCATACCTCCTGTGTTCGTTTACCCTGTAAAATTTCTTATGAATGTACCATATATAATGCTCTCCACATTATATATGGTATATTCTAATGTTGTTATCCTTATCAAATTATTTTCTTGAATGAATCTATATATTATTTTCTAGCTCTTTTATATCTAGGGAATCCAATAACAATAGATATACTACCAATTATTAACATTAATATTGAATATATTGAGTATGGTACTATTTCAACAGGTGAAATATGTCCTAACCCTGCTGCCAATAACAGCTGTCCTCCATAAGGTATTAGTCCTTGAACTGCTGCTGAGAAGATATCTAATAAACTGGCAGTTTTTCTTGGATCGATATCATATTCTTCAGATATATCTTTTGCTAATGGTCCTGCTGTAAGGATTGAGATTGTATTATTAGTAGTAGCTGCTGTAATTAATCCAACTAAGGCTGCAATTCCAAATTGTCCACCTTTTTTACCTTTTACCTTGGCAGTAACTTTTTCTAATAGATAATCAATTCCTCCATAATATTTCATTAGTCCAACTAGACCGGCAACAACTATTGCTATCATTGATAGATCTTCCATCCATCCCATACCTCTTTGTAAAACCCCTAATAATCCAACGCCATCAAAGCTATTATTGATTAAACCTATGATTGAACCAACACCAATACCTATTCCTAATACAGCCATTACATTAAGTCCTATTAATGCACTAACTATTATAGCTACATAAGGTAATATATTAACTAATGAGTAATCAACGCTTTCTAAGCTTACTACATCAACAGGAATCATAGCTAATATTACAAGTGTTATTATTACTGCTGGTAGAACAATAAGAATATTAGACTTAAACTTATCTCTTAGTTCTACATTTTGAGTTCTTGTTGCAGCAATTGTGGTATCAGATATGAATGACAGGTTATCGCCGAACATTGCACTACCTACAACTGTCGCTAATACTAGAGCCATACTGATATCTGCCTGATTAGCGATACCAACACCGATTGGTGCTAATGCCGTAATTGTACCCATTGATGTTCCCATTGAAAATGATAGGATACATCCAATGATAAATATTCCTGGTAAAATCATATTAACAGGTAATACTGTTAAACCTAGATTAACTATTGAGTTTACTGCTCCCATGGCATCTGCCACAGAATAGAAAGCTCCTGCTAATATAAATATTACTACCATCAAAATAATTGTTTCTTCACCACCAGCTCTAGTAAATATTGCTACTTTTTCTCCAAAGCTTGTTTTACCACCTTTTTTATCCAATAATAAAGCAAATCCTGATGCGAAAATAAATGCTACCAGCAATGGCATACTACTAAAATCTCCTGTTATAATGCCTGTGCCCATAAATAATACCAAGAACACTATTAATGGTAATAATCCTTTAAAATTACTATTACTATTATCTTTGTTATTGTTCATGTCTGACCTCTCCTTAATATTTAGTAGTTTTTAGTAAATCTCAATCAAAACATTATGCAACAATTTTAAGCTCTTTGTCCATATCCTTGGAACATTTTTAACATTTTATTAACTTCTTGCGTATCGAGTATTACAGGTTCACCTATAGATTTTGCTCTATAATAAACCTCTGCACATAACTCAATCTCTTCTGCTTTACCAAAGGCACTAGATAAGCTTTTACCTCCTACTAATAATCCATGGTTAGCTAAGAACACTGCATTTCTGCCTTTCATAGCTTCAAATGCATTTCTGGCAAGTTCTTCAGTACTATATGTAGCATATTTAGCGCATCTTACATTTTCACCTCCTGATACTCCTATTAGATAGTGAGTTGCTGGCAGCTCCTGTCGAAGACAAGCAAGTATTGTAGAATATACTGAATGAAGATGAACAACTGAATCTATATCATCTCTCTCTTTATAGAAAATTCTATGCATTGAGTATTCTGATGAAGGTCTTTTATCACCATCAACAACATTATCTTCCAAATCCATTATGACAATATCTTCAGGCTTCATTTCATAATAATCAATTCCACTTGGAGTAATTGCCATTAATCCTTCTTCTCTAATGAAAATACTAAGATTTCCACCAGACCCTTTAGTCAAATTTCTATCAACCATTTTCTTTCCATATTCTACTAATAATTTTCTTTCTTCTTCAAACTTCATTTTATTAATAACCCCTTTCACATATGAATTTCTGATTAATTCTATATTTATGAATGACTATTTTGCTATGTTTAGTATTTCTATGATATCTTTTACTTCAAGCCTTTTGAATCTACCAACGAATCCAGCTTCGCCAACTGCTTTTTCAGCCATTTCCTCAAATCTATTCAAAGGAATATCTGCTTCTGTTAATGTAGTTTTTAACCCTAGAGTTCTAAAGAATTCTTCAACCTTTTTAATTCCTTCGTCGGCAGCTTCTTCTTTATTAGTATTATCAACTCCAAATACTCTAGTTGCTAACTGATTGAATCTATCTAAATCTTGATTTTTAACGTATTTCATCCATGCTGGGTATATTATTGCCATACCCCCCCCATGAGTAATGTCGTATAAAGCACTTATCTCATGCTCGATTCTATGAGAACCCCAATCAGAAGCTCTACCCACATCCATAGTACCATTATGGGCTATTGTTGCAATCCACATGAATTCAGCACAATAATCATAGTTTTTAGGATCTTTTTTAAGCTTTGGTCCTATTTCTAATAATGCTTTCATAGCTCCCTCAATCAAGTAATCAGTTATTACCACGTTTCTAGTTGGTGTAAAATATCTTTCAAATAGATGAGTTAATGTATCTGCAATTCCACAGGATAATAAATATGGTGGAATGGTATAACACATCTCTGGATTAAGTATTGCAAATTCAGGAACTATTACTTCTGTATCAATACCATATTTTAAGTTTTCTTCTTCATTAGTAATAATACTGCTTTCAGACATTTCAGAACCAGAACCTGGTATAGTCAGCACTACTCCTACTTTTAATGCTTCTTGTGGAGTTGCTTTTCCTGTATAGAAATCCCACACATCTCCATCATACATAGTTCCCAAAGCTATTGCTTTTGAAGAATCTATTGCACTTCCGCCTCCAACAGCAAGAACGAAGTTAATATCCTGTTCCCTGCATACCTTAATTCCTTCTTTTACTAGAGATAATCTTGGGTTAGGTACAACACCGTCTAAAATAACATATTCTATATTGTTTTCTTCTAGTGATTTAGTTATCCTATCAAGTATTCCATATTCTTTTAGGTAGTCTCCACCGTAATGTATCAAGACTTTTTTGCTATATCCGGCTACATATTTTCCGACTTCATTTTCTCTGCCTTCACCAAAAACGACTCTTGTTCCTAATTTGCATTCGAAATTTTGCATGTGATTCACTCCTATTCTTCACAACATACAACTTCTATTTTATGTTTCTTAAGGACATCCAGCTGTTCATTAGATAGTTTCCTATCTATTATAACTACATCTATATCCTTTAAATCGCATATTTTATTAATTGCAGGTTCTTCAAATTTTGTATAATCCACTACTAAAAATTTTTTCACTGAATTGTTAAGCATACCTTTTCTTACTCTAGCTTCAAGATTATGATTATCTGTTACACCGAATTTCACGTTTACAGAAGAACAGCTTACAAAAGCTTTATCTGCTGACAAATCTATTAAACTATCTGTTGTCATATAGCCTACATAAGATTTTGTTCTTCGTCGTAAGGTACCACCTAGATTAATAATTTTTATTAATGAATTATCAGCTAGTTCATTTGCTATTTCTATGGAATTGGTAATCACAGTCACTTTTTTCTTGCTTAGATTTAAGTTTTTTGCAATATAAAGAGCTGTTGTGCTGCTATCAAGCATGATAGTATCTCCATCGTCAATGAAGCTTACACTTTTTGCACCAATGATCTGTTTTTCTTTTATATAAATCTTCTCTCTTATCTTAACAGGTACTTCTGTATCAGAGGATTCGTATAAATAAGCGCCTCCACGAACACGTTTGAATTTCATAGTTTTACTTAATTTCTCCAAATCTCTTCTTATGGTTTCTTCTGATACATCTAACAACTCACTTAATTGACTTATGACAATACTTCCATTTTCTTTTAGTAGTTCTTCAATCTTTTTTAATCTATCTATAGCTAACATTTTACATCTCCTCTTGATATGTTATAATAAACAACTTTTTCATATGTAGAATTATAATCTTAGCAATAAATACAAGTCACATTTAACCACATCTATTAAATTGTTATTTACATTTTACCACATTACTCAACATTAAGTCAACATTTATATATATTTTTATAGATTATCTTTTGTGTTTTAGTAATAGATTAGCGCATAATGTTGAAAAATATTATATTCATACAGCATAAAAGAAGTCTATAGATTTTATATCTCTATAGACTCCAACAGCTTCAATTACAGTTTTTTACCAATATTTAGGTAATTTATTTTCGTATAAACATTCAAATAATCTTCTAAAATCTTTTGTTAATTTGGGATTATGTTTGTAAATGTGACTTATCACCAAATCCCCTGACCTATAAAAGTTTTACCATACTCTCATTTTAAAAAGTGTATCTAGTGATACACTATAGGGAATTTGAATTAATAATTTTAATTAGAAAGTACTAAATTCCTTAAATTTGAAATTGTTAGACTCACAATCTTTTAATTGATTTATTTTATCTTGTAACTGCTCTTCATTAAGATATCCTAGATTTTTCAATTGAATGAGTATATCGAGATATTTCTCATATCTAATCTTATTCTTATTATCTTTGCCTTTAGCTTGAAATAATATTAATATTTCTTCCATCTCTTCGTTATCAAACAATCCTAGATTTTTTAGATCAATCACACTTATTTCATCTTTTTTAGATATATCTTTATCTTTAATAGGAATTAACGGTCTTATTGCTAATCGTACTGCTAAGTATATTATTGCAAATAGACCCATGCCATAAATAATAATCAAGTAAACCACCTACCTTACTATAATTACAACTTTCGTTACCAATTTAAATATTCGTTTTCCAGATTCAATACTTCAAGGGCTGATGTCACATCTTCCATAGATTTAATATATAACATTAATAATCTTGCCTCAGAATATGCTGTACAATAATTGACTCCGTTTTTTTCATTTAAATTTTCTCTGTTACATTGATTATTGCAGGATATACACCCTAATTTATTTAGTTCTGATCTTAAATTGCCTTTAATCTCCATTTTTTTCTCTGCTAATTTTTCTACAGTATCTATGGATAGACGAATTTCAAGACATATAGTATCCGCTGCTACATTTAGGTTGAAAACATAATCATTAGTATCTTTTGTATAAAATTGCAACATCCAATGAGGTGTATAATATTCATGAAACTTAATCTTAGTAGTTAGAGGAAAGTTACTTAACATTTTGTTTAATAGCCCAACTAATAATTCCCGATAAAATTTGTTTATAGATTTTTTATAGTGACCTTTTATAATCTTTTTATCAATCATTAAATACCACTTTGCTCCTTGTTGACTAAGTTCCCCTACAGCACCTGCTGAATATAAGAACATTATAGTTTCTGTAACATTATGTAAACTTTTAAGTGGGTCATCTACTTGAAATACATCTACTGAAGTATATATTCTAGCAAACAATTGTTGTAATTCTTTTAATCCCTTTATAACTTGTTTTGGGTGGGTATGATGTATGTGGGATTCAGATAATTCTACTGGATAATCGCAAATATTCAGTTCAAAGAATTTCAATCTATCTCCAAATGTTTGATTATGAAAAAGCATAATTAACCTCCTATATTAATTATAGTAAATCATTTATATTTACACATAATCAGTAATACTTATATTTAATTTTAGCTTACAATTATATGATTGTAAAGAAATCAACTATAATATTTCTTTATAAGTCATTTAATACATCTGTTAGTAAATCTAAATTATGACCTAGTTCTGTGAGATCTCCATATTCCTCAAAAACTTCTCTTGAAAATGTAAAAGATGTATTATATTTTGATTGATCTAGTGTTCCATCTGATCTTGAATTACGAAAGGCGAAGGTTACTTCATCTAGATTATCGATCATGGTAAACACAACTAATGCATTAATTCTTGAATTCGTTTCAAAAATTGAATCTGGGGTTACTATAGGCCATTCTCCTTTATATTCTAGATCAGGAGCTAATTCATAAAATATGGTTAAACTGTAAGGTTTTTCACTTGTTTCCATAGATATATAGTGCTGCATAAAAGTCTTTTCTGGAGGTGGTAAAAAACCTGCTATATGACTTACTTTACTACTGTCACCTACATATGGTGTTTTATATTCTGATAGACTTTCCAAATCATAAGTTAGCATATTGACTCTTACTACGAATCCATATGTAACTATTCCTTTATTATATTTTAATGTCAAAGCATAAATGTATTCGCCTTTTTCATTAGGTGATTGAATATACAAGTTACCATTTATGAAATTAGGTTCAACCATATCCATTTCCATTAATTGATTATCTTTATAGATAGATATATCTTCTATGGTAAAATCGTACTTCTTATCTTTTTTCATCTTTTGTGTACTAATAATTAGCTGTTCCTCACTAGCTGCTGATACTATATTATTAAATTCATATTCAAAATCATTTGGATCAATTGAGTCTACTTGTATATGTTCATTCCCTTTCTTCCAAGAATAACTACCTGTAATTGCTTCTTTAGTGTTTTGCCTTTCTGCGCTGATATAGATATTAGGAGGTGAATCCTCTCCTTTAATAACTCCTGTACCTAACAATAATGAAACAATTATAACAGCCACAATTAAGATGGCAGAGAGAATTATTGCAATCTTTGATTTCTTATTATACTTCATAATAGATATTAACCTTTCCTTTAGAGTCTTTTTTTCCTCACACATAGTTGCCTGTAATATTGAATTAGAGTATTTGTGCTCTGCAATAACATATATCAAGGTATCACCATATGCTTGTTTTTCTTCATTACTCAGATTTTTGATAACTGCTTCGTCACATGCTAATTCACATGCATTATTGATTTCTTTTTTCATGAAATACATGATAGGATTGAACCAATGGATAGAAGCAGCAATCATGGTTAACCATTTTACCCATATATCAAAATGTTTTAAATGTGTTGTCTCATGAAGAAGAATATTTTTAAGCTGTATTTTTGTATATTCCTCATCAGGAATTATAATGCAAGGTCTGATAATCCCTATTAGCATAGGTGTTGCAACATCTGGATTTCGAAAAAATCTTACATGACTAATCCCATCAATTAAACTACTTAACATGCTATTTTCATTATCTCCAACAAGTTTATTGGACTTCTTCAAATGTATCAAAAATGTTATATATGAATATATGTTTTTAGTAAAAACTATGATTACTCCCAATATCCATATGTTCAAGATATATTTATTGGCAATATTTATTAATCCCTTACCACCAATACCAGTATTATAAGCAATTTTTGATTTATATTTTTGAACCTCTTGTGGTACATTGGGCTTTATTGAATTCTTATCTGCTTCATTAATCTGAGTAGTATTATTAGGCGTAATAATTTCTATTTGACTTTCGCTATTATTAAATACCCTATTCATTACACTATCTTGAAAAGAAATAGGAACAATAAATCTTAATAGAATTATAATCCATATTATATACTGTATAATCTTAGATAGCTTATATTTAATTAATGGTTTTATAGTTAAAAACAATAATGCAAGAATACTACCTGATAATGAAAGGGATATTAAAAGCTTCACTATTTCATTCAATTATCATCACCTACTTTAAATAATGTACGTAATTCTTCTATATCTTCATCATCAAGTTTCTTACTCCCCAAAAGAGAAGCTATAAGATTCTTGGCACTACCTGAATACAACTTATCAATTAATTTTTGTGTACTATATTCATTATATTCTTTTTCTGTTACTAGAGGTTTATAGTAAAACACTTCTTTCTTTGTCGCTAGAACAACTTCTTTTTTACAAAGTCTCCTAAGTAATGTTTTTATTGTAGATGTATCCCAATCACTTCTTACCTCAAGTGTTTTCCTAATCTCCGCAATAGGAAGTTCAGTTCCAGCTTCCCATAAAACACGCATCACTTGAAGCTCAGAGTCAGAAATTTTCGAAACTAATTTACTCATATATAATTCCCCTTTCAGGTTACATTCGTAACCCACATGTATACAGTTTACTCTTGTAACCCCTATATGTCAAGAAAAAATAGTCCCTTGCTATTGGTATTATATCAATTTGTTATTTCTTTTTATACACAACTGCATCCATCATACACAAACATCTATCATCAAAGAAATCTGTCGTCAAAGTCATCCTTGCGGGTACTTCATCTCCAAAAACTTCATAGAACACATCACATGCTTCTCTAAGGTCTTTTATATTTTTTAGATATAAATTAATATGAACAATGTCTGTTAAGGAAGCTCCTGCTGTATTCAGTGTCTCCTTCATAGCATTAAGTGTTTGCAATGACTGATAAGCTACATCATCCTTATCAAATCCCCCTGCATGGTGTGCTAGAAAAATAAAACCTCCTGCTTCAACGCAAGAAGCGCATGTTCTATCATTACAATGTGTTGGGTATCTTGTTATCATTATTAATCCTCCTATTTTTTACTTTGGAATAATTATATATTAGTATACCCGACAACTATATGTCGTAATTATAAAATTCTATTATTTTTTTCGAATGTAACACTATCCTTTCTTTTAATTCTACAGGACTTATAACCTTAATATCTGTTCCAAGAGATAAAACAATCCCATACCACATACGTTCGTTTTCTGGTAATGTCATCTCACATAGATATGTATCTTCACCAAGTTCAACAATAGTACATTTGGGAATGTATTCTTTTAATATATACATAGCATTTTTACTACAGGATAGTTTGATATGGATATATTTCCTATTATCCTTCCTCAATAATTTATCAAATAATCCTTTCTCAGCAATATGTAGTTTATTAAAACTAATATTTGATTGTACTATCTCCTGAATCCTGTTTAGTTTAAAAATTCTATAGTCTTGTTTATCCAGACAATAAGCAGCTACATACCATGTATACCACTTGTACTTAAGCATAACTGGTTCAATGTTTCGCTTAGTAATCAATTGGTCTGCATTACAGTATTTAATTGTGACCATTTTTTTATTGACAATAGCATCTGACAGTGCTTTCATATATTTACTTATACATTGATTTTCATTTATTATACTAAAATCTATACTTATAATCTCATCATTATCAGATGACAAGGACTTTATTTTTTCTAAAGTCTTAGTTATCTGTTCGTCTTCAAGAGTAGTCTCTAGTCCTTTCAAGGCAATTATAATTGCCTCTATATCATCATTGGTCATTGGCTGTTTCATTACCCTAAAAGTATCCATAATCTGATAACCACCACTAACACCTTTTAATGATACAATAGGTATACCAGCCATATTTATTGTTTCTATGTCTCTTTGGATAGTACGTTCAGATACTTCAAATTTCACAGCTAGTTGCTTGCCTGTTACAATATTTCTATTCAAAAGATAAGTTGTAATAGCTAGTAAACGATCTATTCTCATATGAAAAATCTCCTATAATTCGTGCTTATTTTTGTACCTTTTTAGTATATCAAAAAACCTGATATTTTAACATCAGGTTTTCCCATATATATCTATCTTTCTTTTTGTAAGCACCTTATAAGTAAGTAATCACAATACTATAAATCCTACTATATATGTAAGTCTTAAATAGTCTACTAATCCAATTCTAGTGTAGGTTTTATTAAGTTTAGATTACTCATCTTCCCACATTTCTTCAAGATATTTTTCAGCTTTTACATAGTCAGCTTTTGTTATGTCTAGTGGTAAATCAAAAAGAACATTAGCTCCCTGGTATCCGTCATTAACACTTATTTCTCCTGTTTCATCATTATAGTTAAAAGCATTTACATCATAAAAAGTACTGGAAATTATACCAAGATAAAGTCCTCTGTCTGCAAATATCTCTACCCCATCACATTCAATCATTCTATACATTATTCCATCAATAACACTATCTTGATATCCCCCATTCATAGTCATTATATTAACTTGCCAAGGTTTTTGACCTTTAATTAAAGGGGAGATAAAAAATGATTGTTTACCATATTCTTCATCCTTTATGTCTGGCATTTTACTTCCATCCTCTTTTGCTATTGACACCACTGCATAAGTTCTTTCTAAATTAATATTCTGCCCACAATTTCCAAAATCACTGATGTCTTTACCTGATACTATACCAAGCAAAGTAAAATTATAGCCCCCCGAAACAACTGACTCATTTATTTCTATTGCATTTTCTTGTTCAAATGCATCTGCAAGAGTTTCATCTTTAAAATGTTCTGCTACCTGTTTAGGACTAAGTAAATGCCAAGCTGCCAATGCTGTTATTGATAATGCGAATGAAATTATTGCAACACTAAGTGCAACTGATATCCTTCTTTTTTTATTTGGTTTCATCATTTTCTTCTCCTTCATTTGATTAATAATTTTTTGATTTATTTCTTTATTTGGCTCTATTGTTGGTGAAAGGGCTTGTTTTAATAATTTATTAAATTGTTCAGGATTCTTCATATTTACTAGCCTCCAACTCCAAAATTTTTTTTAAGGTCTTTCTAGCCTTATATAGCCTACTTTTTACGGTTCCTTGGGGAATTTTCAATGCGCTAGCTATTTCTTTAATGGACATTTCTGCTGTATAAAACATATATAATGGTATTTTAAACTTATTATCTAATGTATTTGTAGCGTTCAATACCATGTTATGTAGTTCATTAGATATAACTATATCCTCGACAGTTGATTTACATATAGATATGTATTCACTAATTACTTCTTCGTTAAATTCTTGTATTGGAGCTATTCTTTGCCTCCAAGCATATTTACGACAATTGTTCTTCCATATCCCTATTGCGATAGAAATTAGAAACCCTTTTGGATTATTATTTTTATCAATTTTATGGCTTAGCTCCATTGCTTTTAGAAATGTTTCTTGATATAAGTCATCTGTATCATTCTTGTCGTTGGTCAGATTATAACAAAAACTATAAATAGCTTTACCATGTAACTCTATAAGATCGCTCAAATAAGCAATATCCAAAGCAATCTCTCTCCTTTCAGCATACCATAACCTCCTCTCTAATAGCCCTTCACTTATATATTGTCATAGTATAAAAAATGGTTCACTTTTTTGTTCAACATAATAAGGATTGTTTCATATAACAAAAAATCTTTTATGAGAACAACCCTTTAAAAGTAGTATTTCTATGTAATGATTTTAAGTTAAAAAAATAAAACTTTTCTCTTTTACAAAAAAGAAAAGTTTTATAATAATTGCAATTATCTACGTTAAGGTTAAGACCACTTAATCTTTGTTTTCAAAATTTTTATATAATCTATATATTTATCATCAGGTTTCTTATTGGTAAATAAATAATCAAAATCACCAATATCTCCAAATGAAAACGGATAAATCTGATTGAATTTTGTATCATCAACTAAAGCAAAGTTCAATCTGCTTCGACTGATAATTTTTCTCTTAATATCACATTCTGGCAAAGTTCTATTGGATAATCCATTTTCTAGTGAAACACCACTTGCGGTAATGAATGATTTATCAAAATAGAAATCGTCAATAAACCTTATGGCAGCATCACCAGTTGCTGATATTGTTTTTTTGTTTACGCTACCTGGTATCATAATAAGGTTAGCATCCAAATCAGTATCAATGACTTTTATAGCAAACAAAAGATTATTAGTAACTATAGTCAAATCATGTTTTGACTCAATAACTTCAGCAAGATGCATATGAGTTGTACCTGAGTCTACAAATATGGTATCCCCGTCTTTTATATAAGGCTGTGCTAAATCTGCAATTGATATCTTTTTTTCAGAAAGATAGTCTATTCTTGCTTTTATATTAACTAGATTATCATTAATATTTGCTGTAACATAGCCATAGTCTTTTTTTATCTTGTCATCAGCTATTAATTGATTGATGTATCTTCTAACAGTACTCTCAGAAAGCTTGAAAACTTCCATCAATTCTTGAACTTTTACTTCTTTGTTCTTAAATATATATTCTTCTACTTCAGTAATTTTCTTCGCCAAATACTCACACCCTGACCTTTAGAGATTCATGTAAAACATATTGGTATTATATCACCAAACGTTTTAACAATCAAGCTGTACGAATCTCATTAATTAGTCAGTTTATCCCCAAGCTTTATGGCATTTACCATGCTTATAGAATTAGCGATACCTTTGCCTGCTATATCAAATGCTGTCCCATGATCAACAGATGTACGTAGTACAGATAGCCCTGCTGACGTATTTACACCTGATTCGAAAGCATACATTTTAAAAGGGATGTGACCTTGATCGTGATACATAGCTACAACAATGTCAAATTCGCCTTTTATGCCTCTATAGAATACTGTATCTGGTGGAATAGGACCTACAACATTAAGATGATTCATTTCCTCAATTGCAGGGATTATGATATTCTTTTCCTGATTTCCAAACAAACCATTTTCACTTGAATGAGGATTAATTCCTGCAACAGCTATTCTAGGTTCTCTGTTCAATATTTTTTTCATATTATCGTATGCAAGTTCTATCACTTTCTTGACACGCTCTTTTGACAATGTTCTTATGGCATCTTCCAAAGATACATGAGTGGATACATGGATGATAGACAGCTTTTCATCATATAGATGCATGGCATAATCTTTAGTTCCACATTGTGTAGCAAATATTTCTGTATGGCCAGGGAAATTATGTCCAGCCATATGTAATGCTTCTTTGTTGATTGGTGCAGTTGTTACAGCTCTGGCTTTTTCGTCCTTCACATGCTGTATAGCTGAAATGATATATTCATAAGCAGCGTGTCCACACATACTACTTAATTGCCCAATCTTATATTTCTTCATTTCAATATTATCAAAATCAAGGACATTAAGTATTTCACTTGAATAAATTGCTTCTTCTACAGCATTTATTTTATTTAATTTGTATCCAGTCATTCCAATGCCATCCTTAATTAGAGATAACACCTTTATATCACCAAATACAATAACTGGTAATTTACTTACTGCTTTATCCTTAAAACAACTCAATATAATTTCTGGCCCTATACCAGCAGGGTCTCCCATTGTTAAAATAATTGGTTTAACTTTCATTATACTCACCTCAAATAATCTAATATATCGCTAAATGTTTTTCTGTTGCCGAAAGCTCCTGCCTTAGTTACTACATCTATGTCAGAATACTTCTCATGTACAAATCTTCCCACTGGTATTGCTGGAAGAACTTCATTAATTATCTTCATACCTTCAATATCTAAGTAATTAGCAATTTTTATTAATGTATCACCGCCTGTAATAAATAACCCCGATAAATTATTACTTGCTTCATTAAGTATTTTACCTGTGATTTCACCTAATCCTTGAGCAATAAACTCGCTGGTTTCATACTTATTAAGACCTTGTGTCTTTGCGTATTCACATGCTGTTTGTATATCTTTTTTATCTTTCGCAGTACGTATGACAATGTCTTTTTTATCACATATGAGCTGTAGAATGGTCTTTAGCATTATTTCTTTTTTAGTATCATCAAAAAAATCTTGTATAGAAATGTCAATTATATGGATATCATGAAGTGTATTAGCATAGTTAATCTGTTCTCTTGTAACATCACTGACACTTCCGATTATTGATAATATAGATTGACGCATCTTCAATTTAAAAGCATCTGTAATATATTCAGCAAGCCCTGCTGTCCCTACAATTAAAAAATGCAAATCAATTTTTGCAATCATTTCTGAAAGCATTTTCAAATCAAAGTCAGACTCTGCATCAAAAACTACAATTTCTGTTCCTTTATTTCTTAAATCTATAAGTCTTTTTTGGAGTTGTTCTTTAGTATAATCGCAGTCTTTTTTAATAACTTCAACTTTCCTTGAACATTGGTTTGCAATTATATCTGGAATATATGATTGCATTACAGGTGTTTTGGGGTCTTTTGCTATTTCAGTTTCATGTAAAAATTTATCATTCACTATTACATGTCCATCTATAGTTTTTCTACCATTTGATGGTAATGCAGGGATTACAACAGCAAAATCATACCCCATCCCCTTCATACATCCATCAATCTCAGCTCCAATATTACCTCTAAACGTAGAATCCAATTTTTTGTATACCAATACATTATCTAATTGTTTTATTTTGTTGGATATTTTAATTGCTTTTTTATATGCAGTTTCTTTATCATCAAATCTACTTTCTGTATCAAATACTACTACATCATTATCACTTATATTACCCATCAATTGATTAATATTGGTTGTAACAACAGTATGTAATCCTTTTTTGGCAAATTGAACTCCTGTATCATTAGAACCAGTAAAATCATCTGCAATTATAGCCAACTTCATATCTTATTCCTCCTTATCTTTTTTCCTCATTCTTTTTCTTATAAATGAGGTGAAGACAGGTGTCAACAATGCAGTAGTTATGGTTGAAGCAGCAACTTGAGCAGTTGCAATACTGGCAACAGCTGCTAATGAAGGGTCTGCAATAGCTACAGCTTCAGGTGTCCCTACAGCATTACCAGCTGTACTTGATGCAGCTGCACCAGCTATTCCACTACCTCCAGAAGCTCTGTCAGCCAGTACATTGAATATACCACCAATAACTGTTGTCATAACACCAAGTAAGATACCTGCGAATCCTGCTTTGATTATAGTTGTAAAATTAAGTCCAGCTCCTAGAGCAAAAGCAAAAAATGGAATTAAGACTGGTCCGCCTTTTGTTAGGAATTTTCTCATTTCTTGATCAAGATTACCGATAATCATACCAAGTACTATTGGAACAATAACTCCTACAAGAGTTATAAATGGTATACTTGCTATCCCAGCAGTACCAAGTGCAATCATTGTAAGAAATGGCCCGTCATTGATGGAGATAACCGAAATGGCTCCTACATCGGTTTCATCTCCAAATTCACCTACTAATGCAGCATATAATCCACCATTGGTATTTGTCATAGCTGCAATTATCGCTAATGATGATAAACCGAACAAACCATTAGCTGGTAATAACTTAGATACTAACAAACCAATTCCAACACCAATTGCAAATTTTGTAAAAGTTATTGCCGACCCTCTAATGATAGCTTTTGGTGCTGCTTTGAAGTTCAATCCGGCACCCATGCAGAATAGAAATACTCCAATCATCGGTCCAGCTCCTGTTGCAATAGCAGTTGTAAATCCCCCGATTTTTAATGAAGCTGGAAATAAAGTGTTGATTATGGCACCAATTAGTAGTGGGATTACCATCATACCACCAGGAATCTTTTCAATACTCTGTTTAATCTTCATACTATTCTCCTTTCAATATACATTCTTTTTTTGAATGTTTTATGATAATATTTTAATATAAATTGACTATATTGTCAATGCATTTTTCTAAATATCATAATAATCAGCTATATCTTTAATCAAATATAGAAATAGAGCTGTGACAAAGAATGTAATATATTCTTTGTCACAGCTCTATTTTATATGTACGTTTTGCTTAATATTAAATTAACTTAACTAAAAAACAACTGCAACAAAGTCATAATACACTGTTCTTTGTTGCAGTTTATTCTAATCATTATATTTCCATTTTAATTATTTTTTAACTTAGAGTCTAGATTTATAATCTTCATATTCAAACCCTTTTATAACTCTAATTCCATCATCATTCATTATAGATATTGAAGGTAAATTAATACCGTTGAACATATTATTTTTTACCATTGTATAATGAGCCATATCAGTAAAAATAAGCTTATCTCCAATTTCTAATGGTTGATTAAATGAATAATCTCCAATTACATCACCAGCAAGACAAGTCATGCCACCTAGTCTATAGGTATATTTTCCTTGACCCTGTAACTTCGAATCAATAATATGTGGTCTATAAGGCATTTCAATTACATCTGGCATATGGCACGCTGCTGATGTATCCAGTATCGCTATGTCCATATTGTTTTTTACGATATCCAATACACTTGATACTAAGAAACCACAATTTAGTGCTACAGCTTCACCTGGCTCTAAATATACTTCTAGGTCATAAGTATTTTTCATATGCATTATTAAACTAATCAGTTTATCCACATCATAATCATCTCTAGTAATATGATGTCCTCCACCAAAATTAATCCATTTCATTTGGTACAAATATCTACCAAATTTTTCTTCAACTACTTTTAGCGTTCGCTCTAAGGTATCAGAATTTTGTTCACACATGGTATGGAAATGTAAGCCGCTAATACCTTCTAAATCGTGTCCTTCTATATCTTCCAATTTAGTACCTAACCTTGAATTAATTGCACAGGGATTATATATCTCTGTCTCAACTTCTGAATATTCTGGATTAATACGAATGCCACACTTAATTTCCCTGTGTGATCTATCAACTTTATCTTTGAATCTATTATACTGATAGATTGAATTAAATACTATATGATCTGTTATAGATACAATTTCATCAATCTCATCATCTCTATAGGCTGGAGCATATATATGAACTTCTTTATTCATATACTCTTTTCCAAGCTTAGCTTCATATAAGGAACTAGAAGTAATTCCAGCTAGATACTTGCTTATTAAAGGAAATACCGAATACATAGAAAATCCTTTTAATGCAAGTAATATTTTAGCTCCTGTTTTTGCTTGTATTGATTGTAAAAGTTCAAGATTCTTTATAAGTAGTCGTTCATCTAACACATAAGAGGGTGTTTTTATGCTTTTTATCAATGCTTTGTCTCTATCGTTCATTCTGTCACCAAACCTTTACATTTACTATTAATCAACTAACTCAGGTTTAAAACTTTCATTCCATGGTAAACCTTGTTTGTTTAGCTGCTCCATAAATGGATCTGGGTCAAATTCTTCTACATTATAAACACCTGGTTTTTTCCATTTGCCCTCAAGTAATAATTTTGCTCCAATCATGGCTGGTACTCCTGTTGTATAGGATATAGCTTGCGAACCAACTTCCTTATAACAAGATTGATGGTCACATACATTATATACATAATAGCTAACAGGTTTTCCATCTTTGATACCTTGATAAATACAGCCAATGTTTGTTTTTCCTTTAGTACGAGGTCCAAGTGTTGCTGGGTCTGGTAAAACGGCTTTCAAAAATCGAAGGGGCTGTATCTTGACACCATCTATTTCAATAGGCTCTATACTAGTCATCCCAACATTTTTTAATACATTCAAATGAGTTATATACTTTTCTGAAAATGTCATGAAGAACCTGATTCTCTTAATACCAGGCATATGAACTGCTAATGATTCCAATTCCTCATGATATAAGAGATAAGCATCTTTTTCACCTATCTGGTCAAAATTATAGACTCTTTTTATTTCTAGAGGGTCAGTCTCAACCCAATCCCCTTTTTCCCAATACCTTCCATTAGCACTAATTTCACGAATATTGATCTCTGGATTGAAATTCGTTGCAAATGGATATCCATGGTCACCACCATTAGCATCAAGAATATCAATATAATGAATTTCGTCAAAATAATGTTTTAATGCATATGCACTAAATACACCAGTCACTCCTGGGTCAAATCCACATCCTAAAATAGCAGTTAAACCAGCTTTTTCAAACTTCTCTTTGTATGCCCACTGCCATTTATACTCAAATTTTGGGATATTTGGTGGCTCATAGTTTGCTGTATCAAGGTAATGAACTCCTGTTTCAAGACATGCATCCATAATTGTTAAATCTTGATAAGGTAATGCCACATTTATAACCATCTCTGGTTTGTATTTATTAATCAGCTTAACAATTTCATCTGTATTATCTGCATCAATCTGTGCAGTAGTAATTATTGTTTTACCACCATCAAATTTCTCTTTCAATGCATCACATTTTGATTTTGTTCTACTAGCAATCATTATTTCTTGAAATACTTCTGGATTTTGACAGCATTTTGCAACAACTACATTAGCTACTCCTCCAGCTCCAATTATTAATACTCTACTCATATAAATGCTCCTCTCTTTTTGACATGATTATTGCTACTTCTCTAAGAGTTTTTGCTGCTACAATATTAGATACACCACTTAAATCATAATGAGGCGATAGTTCTACTATATCAGCCCCAACTATATTAACATCTTTTAGACTTATAATGCCATTTATCAATTCATTAAAATCAACACCACCTGGTTCAGGAGTACCCGTACCAGGAAAAATACTTGGATCCAAAACATCCAAATCAATAGATAAGTATACAGGGTCATTACCTACAATTGATTTTACTTTTTCAATACCATCCAAATTGAATGCCTGTAATTTTGTATATTTGCGAGCAAACTGAAATTCCTCTTTTGTACCTGAGCGAATACCATATTGAAAAATATATCCATTATTAAGAGTTTCATATATTCTCCTCATAACAGTTGCATGAGATAATTTCTCACCTAGATAATCACTTCTTAGATCAGCGTGAGCATCTAGATGTACCACATGTAGATTTCTATATTTTTCTACAAAGGCTTTTACAATAGGATAAGATATTAAATGCTCGCCACCTAATGTTATTATTTTTTTATTATCTGTCAATAGACTCTTTATATTCTCATGAATACAACCCATTGTTCTTGACGTACTTCCTATGGGTATTTCTATATTACCGACATCTACATAATTATAATCTATCATATCTTCATCTTGATAGGGACTATATGTCTCTAGACCATCAATCTCAGTTCTTACTCCATCAGGACCGAACCTGGTTCCTGGTCTATTGGAACATGTCCCATCAAAAGGAACACCACATATCACAATATCTGCATCATGATATATACTATTTATACCTTCGTATTGATAGATAGATTTTTTGTCTAACATAAACATACTTAATCCTCCATACTATCTTTCGTAATACGTGTAGCCTCTAAGTCCTGCTTCAAAAGATTCCATAATACTCTTTCGTTCTTTCGCTGTAATCAGACCAGCTTTTACAGCTGTTTCTGCATTTTCCCTAAAACTAGCTCTCAAATCTTTTGTATTATATTCTACATATGATAAAACATCTTCTACTGTATCACCTTGAATCTCATTTATAAATTCATAAGAACCTTTTCCATCAAGTCTTATACTAACTACATTAGTATCTCCAAATAGATTATGCAAATCTCCTAGAGTCTCCTGATATGCTCCTACAAGAAAAGTACCAATATAATAATCCTCTGAAACTCTTAACTCATGTAGCGGCAAGGTTTTCTTAACATCATGCAGGTCAATGAATTTATTTATCTCACCATCACAATCACATGTTATATCTGCTATTACTGCATTCCTTGTAGGTTCTTCATTCAATCTATGAATCGGCATTATAGGAAATAATTGATCTATTGCCCAGCTATCTGGAATTGATTGAAAGACTGAAAAATTACAATAGTAAATATCTGCTAGTGCATCATCTAAATCAATTAATTCCGATGGTACAAACTTCAATTTATGAATTTCGTTAGAAACTCTATATATCAAATCCCAATATATCTTCTCTGATAAAGCTCTTTCCCTTAAAGAGATATTGTTATGATTGAACATATCTTTTATCAAGTCTCTATAATAAAGTGCATCATTATAGCTTTCTTGAAGGTTTTTAATACTAACATTCTTATAGACCTCAAATAAGTTCTTGATATTTTCAGGTGTTTCCTCAGGCAACTCTTCTGGAATATCGTATTGTTCAAACTTAGTTACATCTAATACATTAAATACAAGTATTGAATAATATGCTACAATGGCACGTCCTGATTCAGTTATAATAATAGGATGATTGATGCTGTCCTTATCCATAACAGACATAACTGCCTCAATTACATCAATACAATACTCATCTATATTATAATTTCGACTACTTGTAAAATTAGTGTTCGAACCATCATAATCAACAGCTAATCCACCACCTAGATCCAAGTAACCCATTGGTGCTCCTTCTTTAACTAATTCAGCATATACTCTTGCTGCTTCAAGAACTGCAACCCTTATATCTCTAATGTTAGGAATCTGTGAACCTAAATGATAGTGCATTAATTTCAGACACTCAAGCATTCCCTTTTCTTTCAGATAATCTAGTATTTCTATGACTTGTGACATATTAAGTCCAAAAATACTTCTATCGCCACCAGATTCAGTCCAATGCCCACCAGCTTTTGTTGATAATTTTATCCTAATACCTATATTTGGTTTTACACCCAATAATTTTCCTCTGTCCAGTATTAGTTCAACTTCCCCTGGCATTTCTATTACAAAAAATAGGTTATATCCCATTTTGATAGCATACAAGCCTAAATCAATAAATTCAGAGTCTTTATAACCATTACATATAATATTAGCTTCTTTGTCCTTCATCTCAGTCATCACTGCAATTAGTTCAGCCTTACTACCAACTTCAAAACCATGATGATATCTTTGACCGAACTTAGCAATCTCATGTACTACTTGCTGCTGTTGATTAACTTTAATTGGATAGACACCTCTATAAGAACCTTTATACTCCAAAGATTCAATTGCATTGTTAAAGGCATTATTCAAGGAAGATATCTGTTCATCCAGTATATTTTCGAATCTCAATAATACAGGCATATCAAATCCTCTATCTTCAACTCCTTGAATTATATCTATAAGGCTTACACCACTACTTTCTTTTGTAAAAGGATTGATGATTAATTCACCAGTTTCAGATATGGTAAAATAATCTCTTCCCCAATTATTTACTCCATATAATTCTTCTGATTTTTTTATATCCCATCTATTAAGTATTTCTTTTCTCTTCATATTACCCTTTCTCATTTCTATATTTATAATTCAAACAAAAGAGGCTACGCCTCGTTCCATGTAAGAAAAGCGACTAAAAAAATAGTACACTTTTTATTTTTACTGTATTTCCCAAAGCTGTACTATAAATATTTTTGTAGACAAAAAAAGCATCACCTCTATATATGGTGAACTCAAACATCAACAATATATAGTTCTTAAGTTCATACTGTCAAATATATTCAAGTGCTAAAATATTAGCTTAATAATGGTCATACTTTCCTTCATCGTTATTATATTTTACTATTTTTCCGATAAGACCAACTCCTTTTTACAAATACTATACTATTAATATCTATTGCTATTTTGGCTTCATTATACGTGTTTTTTTTCTATTTTGCAAGTAAAAAATTCATCATATTTGATATCCATTTTTTTGTACACTAATTTAGTTCATTAAATAATCATATCCATATTATAAAAAGCACTTTAAAATATTTTAAATACTAAAAAGTGCTTTATTGGTATTAATTTTTAGCAAGAGCTTTTACTGCTTTATACCCCTTCATATCCACATATAGTTCTCCAGCATATGGATTTCTTTTGGTTTTCACAATCTTATAAATCATGAACACAAGTACAGAAACATTGGCTACCAATGCAGCAAAACTCCATATGGTTAAAGCTGTAGTATTATATGTTGATGAAACCGCAAATCTACCTTTATCAATAAATGCAGGGAAAGTCTGTGCAAACATACACCATAATGCTAGTGTTTGAGCACGATGCTGTAACCAAGCACCTTTTCCAATGGTAAACGCACATACAGTAGGAGCTAATAGTAAAGCAAATCCACAATACCAAGCATGACCTGGCAAACAGTTGTATGTATAAGCGAAATTCCAGATATCATAAGCTACAATCCAGAACCACATCATATCCGGCCATAACATATCCTGACTTTTATCTTTCTTGGTTATTTTACGGATACATATTCCGAACCAGCCAGTGATGGTAATTATATTAATAATTCCAGCTGCTCCGTTCATATAATTCCATGCTCCCCCAACTACATACATTGCTTCATCAGCAAGAAAACCCCCATTAACGTAATTGGCACCAATTTCAATGTCACGTGCTACTGCTTCGCAAATATTGATTGCAAGTATAAGTGGTGGAAAACAAAGAGCTATCCGATTATTGTAAAGATGCCATTGTTTACCAGTCTTCTTGCTCTTTCCATGTAGATGCCTGATACACCAAAAACCAATACAACCTGCAGTAGAAGAATATACCTTAACAAGATGAAACCAGTCTGTATATGTAGTATCTCTTAATACCGTAAACCAAAGAACAGAAAGTACAATAGGCAAAATGACAAAGGCTGTAAACCCACTTGTTTTAGACCTCCTTGTTACCTCGTTCAAAGCAAATAATACAGCAAATACTAGTATCCAGACAAGCCAAACAGAAATTACGGACGCACCGCCTTCAAAATTAAATGTAAACATTTTAACGCTTCTCCTTATATCAATCTCTACGTTTATTATTAAGTAGTAAACGCAGGCTATAAAATGTCATGCGTCTCTTGGTTATACCATTATAGAACGTATGGCCTTTGTTAAAATTATAACATTGATATATTTTGTCGTCAATAATTTCGGTTTTTGTAGTATATTTTCTCTATAAGTTACATATTTTGATATTATTTTTTGGTTATTATTTAATTACTCAACTTTTCCACTTTAATTAGCTTATCTGCATAGAATATTGAAGTAAGAAAGTTGAGTTAATTATTACTTTTTATCTGCATTATTTAAAGCATCCTTAACACCATCTATAATTCCCTTTGATGAGAACGATGCTCCGCTTACAGCATCAACTTCAGTACTTTGTTTATCAATAATTGTATCTGGTATAATACCATATGCTCTATTAAACCACTTTCTATCATCATTTTGTTCTGTAACTTCCACCGCGATAATCTGTTCATTCTTTACTGTTATCTGAACTATTATGATATCTTTAAAACCATCACCTTTACCTGTATAGACACCATCCGCTATACCTGCAGCATCTCCTATGTTTTTAGTATCTTCTTCAGTTATAACTTCTGACTCATCAGAATTAGAAGGTACTGTTTCAGTCTCTATCTGTTGATTTGTTGCAGTCTCTTGAGATTTAGGTTCAATGAAAACACTATGTACAATAAAAGCTATAATCAATATTGATACTGTTGCAGTAAGAGTACCAAAATATTTCTTCTTCTCATTTTTGGTTATAACCATTTTTCCATAACTTAGAGCACCTTCTGCAGGGCAATTTGTTATACACTTGAAACAGTTGATACACTGAGGTGATCTTAAGTTCCCGCATTTTGATACCTCTATATTCATAGGACATATATTATCACATTTCTTACAGATTACACATATAGATTCATTCCTCTTGATTGTTAAAGGTCTAAAGATGCTAAATAAACCATACCTAGCACCTTGGTAACAGAAGTAATTACAAAATGGTCTTTCATAGAATAAACTTACAATTGAAAAGAAGCTTATAACTATAATTGCACCAATGGTTATCATATTAAATGATAACAACCTTAAAAAGTTAGCCCTAGGGTCAAATGCCATTATATTAAATATTGAATCCGATGCAATTATTAATACAAGTCCAAGAATTATGTATCTAATAAATACTAAAATCTTATGTATGAGCATTGGCATTTTTCTTTTTTTAATACCTAATAAACTTCCTATCTTACCGAATATCTCCTGTATAAATCCAAAAGGACAAATCCAACCACAGTAGAATACTCCTGATAAAAGAGCTAAACCTAAAAATACTAAGGTAGCCACTTCTGAGTTAACTAAAAATGAAGTAATTGTCAAAACTAAACATAGAATTTGAATGCTTAAGCGATATTTCTGAATTTTTTCCTTCATAATAATCTTTCCTTCATGTTTTATTTGTAATTATAGTTCACAAAATTTCTTTTTAATGTAATTATATGCTTAATAACCATTTTAATCTACCACAAAATTATGTTAAGAATATGTTAAACTTGTGGTATATTTATCAAAAATGATAAACCTTAACTATACTAAAGGCACCCAAATATTTAGGTGCCTTCATACATTTTCATTTAATTACCCATTAGTATTAATATTACTTACTTTTCCTCTAACAAAATCTGATACAACAGTTGTAAGAGGTACTGGTTTCACCTCAAACAAACCGTCATTATCTATTGTAATTAGAGTTCCACCTCTCTGTGTATATCTTTTTCTAATGTTTTTATATGCCAAAAAGTCAATTGACATTCCATATGTCATCATAACACCCTGATACGTCAGTGAAAGTGTATTAAGATGGTCATGACCACAAAAAATACCTTTGATTATACCATTATCTACTGCTTTTTCAAAAAAACTATAATTATTCTTTGATATACCAAAATAATCGTTGCTTTCACCTATACTACCAAAATTATACTCAACACTTTTATCCCCTAGCTTCATTTTTTCATAAGCATCTTTGAATTCAGGTAATGGCATATGAAAAAATGCTAAAGCCTTTAGGTTTTCATTTTGTTTTTTAAGTCTGGATAATTCGTCCATACACCATTCTGTCTGCTCCTTATGTATACAGTCAAATCCACTGAAGAACCATCCTTCCCCATACATATTTGAGTCCAATATTACAAGAGCCATAAGCACTTTCTCTCTTTTATCTATGAGTTTTATTATGTAATTACCTTCACCAGTAAGTTCTTTTTTCCCTTTAGCAAAAACACTGTATCTACCATTTATGATGATATCTGAAATCTGATTTTTATTTCCTTTTGAACCCATTTCAATATCATGATTACCAAATAAAAAGGCATAAGGAATCTCAAATGAATCCATGAATCCAACTAATCTTCTAGCTTGTTTAATATTATTTCTAGTACCAGATTTGAATATAAAAGGGAAAATACTATCTCCTGTAAGTATTATCAAGTCTGGTTTTGATCTTTCCACCAACTTAGTCACTGCATCCATACCTAATTTATCTTGTTTTCTAGACAATATTCCAAAACCAAAATGTAAGTCAGTCAATTGCAATATTTTATATGGTCCATCACCAATATTTATAGCAAAATGGTCATCTTTATCTTTGTAGAAATTAGGATTATTATACATTGTCATCCCTCCTCTTCATTAAGTTAAAGGTATCATGGCACCAACTGCACAGATTATAGTTGATATCACCATGATAACTTGAAATACCAATTTTCCGAATCTACCGCAGATTGGACTAGCACCAGCTTTTTTCCTAGACCTATTATAAGTAAATACAAGCATGACAGCTACAAGTACCACTACGCCTGACATTATCCTTGTTAAGATAATAAAACTATTTACACCAAATATGGCAAAGAGTAATGATGGTATTGTAGCAAATAACCAACAAACTTTATTATTTATTCCTATCTGTTCATGGACTACATCACGAAGACTTAAAGTATTTGACCAAAACGTTGTTAAAAGGGCAAATAATGAAAACAAGCCTGCTAGTACAGCTGCCCAACGTCCAATATTTTCACCTAGTTGTAGATACGCTAATTCTTTATCTAGTGAACCATTTACACCCAACAAAACAGTAATAGTCACAATTAAAACAAAAATAGATGATATAGCAAAACCTAAAAATATTGAAGTCCTGATTTTTTTAACATTTCCTTTCAATCCTTTTACAGATTGAATTACCGCTTGGTTTGCAGAGGTTGCAAAAACAACCATGCTATATAATCCTAGAAGATTATTGATATGTACTTTGGATGATCCAATAGCATTCATAGGTTTCACAAATGTCCCAATACTTATAGCAATCACTATTACTATCAATAAGGATACCGTATACTTCTGAGCAATACCTACAGCCTTCATTCCCATAAATACTACTATGCCTGCTAGAATATAATATATGAGCTGAGCTAATGAAAATGGTATGTCAAGCCAGCTCCAGATTATCATAGCACCACCATTAATGTTACCACTTACACCAACAACTATAGCTAATCCATAGATTGTAAACATAATCCAACTAAATATTTTTTTTGCTTTACCTCTGAACAATTCTCCTTCAAAACTCTTAACTAGCTGAACACCACCATTATTATAGGATAATTCCGCAATAATCAAATGTAAGACAACGTTTATGAAATATGCCAATATCACCATTAATATAACGTCTCTCAAATTGTTTTTAGTTGCTAAAAAAGGTACTGCGATAATTCCTGTACCAATACTGTGTCCAACAATCATACTTGTTGCTTCAAACACAGTAAAATCAGCTTCACTTTGTATTTTCATCTTTTATCCTCCCAAACATTATTACTACACCAATTTATTTATATAATATCTCTGTGTTATAAAATGGTTTATAATAACATAATGCAAATAAATCATACTCATTTGATTATATCATATACAAACAGCTTATACTATTTCAAAATCATTAATACTTACTGCTTATAATATGTTGATATTGATTTTGAACATAATGAAACCACCTATTCAGTTTTATATTCTTCCCTTAAAGCAGGCAGTTAGAATAATAAAAATGTCTACTTCAAGAGTGATATATTCTTATAGGTGGTATATTATAATTCTATATTTATTTTATAATTATCAATCTAATTTATATCTGCTGATACACTCTTATACATTTTCTGCTACAACTTTTTTATATGTTTCAGTATCTGCATATATCTCATCCTTCAATGGATTAAGTCTGTTTTTACGTATCTTATTGAATTGATAGATTACAAGTGCAGCATTTGTGATTAGAGCCAACAAGCTTAATACAAAAAACGCAGTTGGATTGTGTGTAGTGGATACTGGGGCTATACGGTCAGCAAATGAAGGTACAGTCATAACAAACATAATCCATAAAGCAAGTGTCTGAGCACGATGTTGAAGCCAAGCTCCTCTTTTAATGAAGAAAGCAGGAACTGTACAAGATATTAGTAATGCTAAACCACAGTAAAATGAATGATCTGCAATACAGTTATATGTATAAGCGAAATTCCATATATCATAAGCTATGATCCAAGCCCATATCATATCAGGCCAAATCATATCCTTTGTTTTATCTTTTGATATGAAAATACCAACCCAACCACATATGGCAATAACATTAAGAATACCTGCTATTCCATTCATGATATTCCATGGTCCAGACATCACCCATAGATTGTTTATGTATTCTCCATTCCATGCTCCATATGTAAAACATTGAAAATCTCTAAAAGCTGCTTCAAATATATTAAGTCCCAAGATAAGCGGCGGGAAGCATAACACCCATTTCTTCTTTGCCAGTGATGGAATATAACGAATAGCCATAAAACCAAGACACCCTGCAAGAGCAGAATATGTTTTTACCCAATTAAACCAATTACCAGTACCATATTCATTTCCTGGAGCTGCAGTTGTTGGCCAAACGGAGATAGTTAATACTATAGGAACAACTAAAAATAATACTATTCCACCCCATTTTGTAGAACGACCAAGTTCATTGAATGCCATTAACGCAAAGACAACAAAAAGCCAAATTGCCCATCCTGAAAAACTTGTTGCTTCATAAAAAATACCCATATTACCTTGCCTCCTAAAATTATTGATTATAACATTGATATAATTTTAACACATTTGTTCGTAGGCAACTATAAATTGTTACATAAAATATTGTAAATTTAGTTTTTTTATTGTCTACAGACATAATTATATGTCACAAACATAATAATTTTACTTTATACTTTTATATATGTCAAATAATTTTAGATATTTTATTTTCTATGCTTGTTAACATTTATTTAACTTTACTTCTTGCTGCTGAACTTTACTAAATAAAATTAACACAAAACTCTATCTAGAATTTAATACTTTAATGAGCTTAATGCTATTTTCAATCATTGATGATGGTTTAACCTATAATGTTAACATCTTTAATTCTATGCCCTAAATTATATTAGTCTTTAATATCCCAATTACTTTTCCATTAATGAATAAGTTCTCATCAACTATTATAGATTCATAATTTTTATTTACCGGCATAAGTAATATTACTTTTTTATATAATCTAGTTATTCTTACTCTCTAAATAGTCATATATATCTTTATTTTGGTGGCATTACACATCTAAATGTCTTATAATATATTCAAATAACCAAAATAAATTATTATTATATCAAACGTTTAACTTTTTATTATTTTATGCTATTATATAATTATATTTATCAATTAGGAGGTGAAATGTGAAACAATTAAAAATATTGTATTTTAATTTCAATGGTCGTCTCAATCGTCTAAGATATTTTTTGTATGACATACCCTTATCTATAATAATGGTCATAGCTTATTTTATAGCAATGAATAAAATTATTATTGATACTTCACTAACCAGTACATATATCTATATAGGTATTTATTATATGATACTTATAATATGTTCTATTTCAAAATTAACACTCACTGTGAGGCGTTTACATGACCTGAATAAAACTGGATGGTTAGCACTAATTCAATTGCTCTATCTCATTCCATTCATAAGAATTGTCTCTGGAATTTTTGTATTGTATCTTCTATTTGCACCTGGTACTGATGGAGAAAACAAATATGGTGATAACCCGTTGAATTATGATTATTACCTTACAATGAAAGCATAGAATAAATATTCTATGCTTCTATAATATTTGAATCTATATTATCCATTTCATATTCCATCCTGGCTTGCAGAAACTATTCTTGATAGCCATAGGGCACATTTTACGAAATATGTTAAAAAATAAAAAAGACTGTATATGTTTTTATATATAACATATCCAATCTATATTAAAAAACTAACATCTTTAAGGTATTTCTATTGTAGTACTATCCGTTTCCATTATCTTAGTTCCATCTTTTTCATCTGAGCCAACTGCAACAGTAATATTAAATTTTTCTGATTGTTGTATCACATCCTTATCAGCAATTAAATCAATCACGACTGTTCCAGTACCCCCTCCAGTTGGTATATGACTTCGGTCTCTTCCTACCTCTACAAATTTATCCCATTCATATCTCTCAGTATCACCAGTACTAAATGTAGCTATGTAGTCTGCAGGCTTTGCTGTATCTTGATTTTCTGGATAACTGCTATTTATACTTTCTATATTCCATTTCTTAGGGATATAGAATACTACACCACCCCAGTCATCTGGATCTACCTCTATATGAGCTACAATCTGTATGCCTTCTGGAATTCCTTCACTTCCTTTTATAAATACTGTTCCATTTGCTGATGTATTCAAATCTGTTGAATCAGAATTCACACTGAATTCTTTTGTTTGAATTATATTATCGTTGACTACTATCTTATCAGATGCTTTATTACTTTTTCCACAGCTGGAAAATAAAATAGCCATTGTAATGATTACCATAGGAACCAATATATGTGTGCTTTTTGATTTCATATTACCTCCCCATTATTAATATGATTACTATTAAAAAATGTAGTATATAAACTCCAATTGTTTATATACTACATATTTTACCATTTCTAATCCTACTTTTCAATAAACACATCTTAACATATGCCATAACATTCAAAAGGAACTTATCCTGCTACTCATTCCTTATAATAAATAATATTATTATCTTCATCATATGTCACAGCAATGTTTTTTTCGTTGCATATATATAATATTTCATCCAACATTGACTGATATTTCTTATCCATATCAATATTAAATTCATTAATTTCATCTTTATCACTAATTTTAACTATAAAATTTTTACTATGCTCAACTATAAAACTCAATGCTTGATCCTTTAGTTTAGAATATTCTTCCGATAATTCCAGCATCATTAATTTTGTAAAAGCATCCTGATATAATTCAACTACATCTATACCATCATCCAATGGTTTTATTTCTGTAAAATACTCATTTGTAATATCAAGAATCAATCCAATATCTCTAATCGTCGTATTATTACTATCTATAAATGTTTGAGTGTTTTGATTATCTACGGTGATATAATTCTCGATACAATAATCATCATTTATGGAATCTCTTCTTAATGAGAATAATAAAGTATCCTTATGGATTAATAATTCAAATATAACATAGCCTACGAAAATAATTATTATTATTATAAAAACGGGTTTTCTAGTTTTCATTATAGTAGTCTTTCTCCTTCTCTAATCATGATATTATTAAGGTTTATATAGCAACTAAATAAATAGTAAAATACTTTATAGCATCCTGATAGTAAGATAATATCCTACAATCAAGATGCTATTTTATTATATCAATATATCAATCTACTAAAATTAATATGAGTAAAGATATCCTGGTTGTCCTCCATACCAGTTACCACTTTTACCTGTTGGATTTTCAATATCTAAATATTTAAAGCATTTTTCAGAATCAATCCATTCAACTTCAGTAGTATATTTTGAATAACATTTTGTAACTATTTTATTTGCAGTTACAAAATCTACTTTCATTAAATCTGATGCATCCATACTCAATAGTACATCCTTCATTGCATCTCTATCCAATGCATTTAAGATATCCCATCCCATACTTACAGCGAAACTTATAACAGCTGCAGGTATTGTAGCTTCGATTTTTAATTTGCTACATATTAAGGCTGATGCTGCAGCAGTTCCAGCTGCGTTTTTTACGCTAACAAAAAAATTATAATCACTACCTAAAGCATATATAGTGGCAGCTGCAGTATATGGTAAAAAGTCAACTTCCAAAGTATATACTCCTGATAAGATTTCTCCTAATGAAAGAGGTGATCCATCTTTAGTAGTATCTCTAACCCAAGCAAGACCTTTTGAACCAGTATAATTACAATTGTTTATAGCTGATTTTGTTGTATAAACTCTTTCATAACTAGAATCAAATGATCTCATACTATTGAATCTTTGGATTCCCGACAACAGTGCAGCAGCTTCAACAGCAGTCATTTTATCTTCATATGTAAATTCACTTGGATCAACACTATATACCTCTTTAAAATATTGATTTAATTCATCTTCTGATAGACCTTCAACTTGCTCTACTGTAAGATTTAAATTTGCATCCACATTTGCATAAATTTCATTAAGATCAATTGGAGCTTTTGCATACGAAATTGCGCTAGTATTTAAGATAATAATTGCCATTAAAAATACAGTTAATATTTTTTTCATTATTACTACTCTCCTCGTATAATAAGT
>NZ_BTPU01000014.1:0-12649 GCF_036985595.1 Vallitalea maricola
AACAAGAGTTGTATTGAAATCCTTTAGATAAGCTTAAAGCTCTTAGTTGTTCTGTGTTGAACCTTAACAAGAGTTGTATTGAAATTTGGATTATATTCTTCATTGTTATCTAATCCACCACGGTTGAACCTTAACAAGAGTTGTATTGAAATTTTTATACCAAGTCGGGAATATTTTCAAGATATACAGTTAAACCTTAACAAGAGTTGTATTGAAATAAGGTTATGGATTACATATATACATAGGTCTATTTGGTTGAACCTTAACAAGAGTTGTATTGAAATTTATTTTCCATATTTAAATTGTTTAGTTGTAGTTAGTTGAACCTTAACAAGAGTTGTATTGAAATTAAGCAAGTGACACAGTACTAAAACAAAAGAACAAAGGTTGAACCTTAACAAGAGTTGTATTGAAATCTGGGATAATAGATACGGCTCTAGGGATAATAACAGAGTTGAACCTTAACAAGAGTTGTATTGAAATCATACTTTTGCCATTCACCTGTTATTGCATTCTTAGTTGAACCTTAACAAGAGTTGTATTGAAATTCAAGTCCTGAAAACGTGTCAATAACGGATAATCCTGTTGAACCTTAACAAGAGTTGTATTGAAATATTATGACTACACTATGAATTGCTGCCATTATATCGTTGAACCTTAACAAGATTTGTATTATAAAGGAGTGTTCCTAACCAGTTGTAAATTTATCATATAAATAATATAATTTATTAGCTTAGTATAAATTACTTATGGTTAAGGTGTGTGAGATATTTACACACTTGTTAAATTTTGCACAAATATGTGAGTTATATACATGGAAATTGGGGTGATAAAAATAAGTGATATACTAAAAATTATTGGTGGCAGAATAAAGCAATTTAGAAAATCAAAAAAACTAAGTCAGGAAGAGTTAGCGTTTATGGCATCTGTTGACCCCACACATTTAGGTAGAGTGGAAAGAGGAGAAAGTAACTGTTCAATTGAAATGTTGGATAAACTTTTGAAAGCATAAATATTAGCTTTGAAGATTTTCTTAAGCAGATACAATCTTCTAATACAGATAATAAAGTATTTCCAATTTTAATAGATAAATTGATTTTATTAAATAAAGAAGAACAGGAATGCATTTTAGAATTAGTTGAAACAGCATATAAGATGATGAAAAAAGAGTAGTAGTGACTATATATTATAATATTCTAGCTTTTTGTTAATAAATATAATAATAATAGCTTAATACTTTTGAGAAAAGTTTATTCTTAATAATATTGACAATTTAAAAATATGGATGTACAATGTAACTATAGTTTATTTTCATTATATAAATTAATAGGTGATAAGCAAACCATTATACACTGTATTTTGAAATTTATATAAATAAATAGGAGATGTATATGATTTATATAATTGTAGAACCTTTACATTAATGTATTTTGCTTTTGGTAAATAAATGATGAAAGAAGGTGATTAATAATAAATATATATCTATTATTAATTATATATTTTATATTATTACCAATAACAAATATACTAGTTTTTATAACAAATCAAAAATTAAGAACATATGATTTAATCTTATTTAAAGGCATTATAGAAATACATATAAAAAAATAGGTAAATCTGCCAATTTACCTATCAGATAAAAAATAATTCAAAATGCCAAAAGCAAATTATATATCAATTATAATATAAAAATAATTAAATTGCAATAATATCATTACGTTTTAAGGAGTGATTAATTGAAATATTACGAACTAATAAATTCCGTAGTAATAAAACAAGATATTTCATTTTCTGATAGTTTTACTAAGTTAAGTGAATACGTTAATAAAGCAATGTTTAGAAACAATACATTAAAACAAATTCACAAAGATAATAAGGTTAAACTATATAACTTTTCTAGCTTTTATCCAATTGAGAAAGATAAAACATATAAAAAAGGTAGAGTATACATATTCAGAATAAGAAGTATTGATCAACAATTTTTGACTAATCTTATGACATCTATGAAAACCACATCAGTAGAGACACTTCAAATTATAAATTCAGAGTTAGTAACTAAAAAACAAAAGCCAATTAAAGAATTAGTATCAATAACTCCAGTAGTTATGACAAGTGAAGAAGGTTATAAGCTACCAGAATTAAATCAATTAGAATTTGTAGAAAAAAGATTAAAGGAACTACTTGAAAAAAAATACAGTACTTACTTTAACAAAACGTTATCGGTAGATCAATTAGCTATAAATATCCAGAGAACCAATTATAAACCAATAAAAATACCTTATAAAAATATTAATTTACTAGGTTACAAATTCAAATTAGAAATTGATTTAACTGATGAGGCACAGACTCTAGCTACTATTGCATTAGCTACTGGATTAGGTGAAAAAACAAGTTTGGGATTCGGATATTCAGTAGCAAATTTTATAAGAAGGTGATAGATTGTTACAAGAATTAGTTAGCTTATTTGAAAAAGCTTATAAAGTGAAAGGTGATTCTCTCATTCTAGATAGTTATAAGTTAAAAACAGGTGTCTATATTAGGATTAATAAAGAAGGCAAAATTGAGCAGCAAAAAATATATGACAAAAAGAATGAAAATAACCATTATGATACATACCAATGGTTTTGCAAAAGAGATTATTTATCTGATTTACTTGATATGAACAAGCCAATAGATCCTAAAAAAAAGATTCATTCCAATAATTATATGACACTATTTTTTAAAAAGGATATTGTAATTGGAGATAAAAAAATAAACTATAGTAAATTAGAAGAAAGAATTCTTGAATACTATGATATTTTATCTGACCCGCAAAAAAAATATAAAAAGGATAAAAAATCTTTAGATCTATATAACAGTATTACTGAACCTATTAATGAGGAGAATCTAACTTGGTGTAAAGAATATGTATTGAAGAATCTGCCAAACATTATAAGTAGTCTGGGAAAAATGGATTTTAATAATTATGTAAAAATATTTTTTGATCTGCCTATAGAAGATTATGAAATTGAATCAAAGAGATATTTAGTTCCTAATTTATTTAATTCTAATAAGTATAACAAAGTGATTGATAATGATATATATGGACTAACTAATAATAATATGGGACTTAATGCTAAAAAACCATATCTAGAACATAAAACAATGGTAAATAACTTACCTTGTCTAATAAAAAGTTCAGATACTCTTATACATAAAAAATTTTTTGATTGGTTAGGTACTAGAAAACAAGGATGTCTATATATAAAATATGACTCTGATTTCATAAAAGGTATAAAAGAAAAAGTAACAAAAGGACAGGAAAGCTATTATTTCCTATATCTTGAACAAGGCAAAGAAGCAGAAATAAAAAATTTCGATATAATTCCAGTGTTTAGAAGTAATGTCAATCTTGAAATTTATAATTATCTGAGAGCAGAGTACAAAGCTGAAGAAGGTCGGGAAGAATACCCTTATATAAAACAAGATACAAGAATTGGATTAGAAGATTATATTGATGAGATTTGGTTCGACAAACGATTAAAGCCTAATTATTTCCAAGACCCTAAAAATATTAAAAAAATAGGTCAGGACTTAAAAAATATAATTATAACTACTAGACAGGCTTTGTTCAATTACTTTAAATTGAGTGATGATAACAGTATAAAAAATATAATAGCAAAATATGGTATTAAGATTGTTATGTTACAGCTTAGAGATAATTCCAGAAGTAAAGCAATAAAAGCATATAATTTATATGTTGCATTAGTGAGTCAAATGGGAGGGAAAGAAAATATGCCAGGAATACTAAATGAAACTATGGATACTTTATATTCTAAGATTAGAGAAAATCATGCTGATTGTGATGATGATAAACAGTATTATTTTTTAGCAGGACAAGTAGTCAGATATTTATTACAAAAGACAAAAGCAAAAGATAAAAATCAAAATCATGATGTGGTTAACACTTACCTGGAATGTAAGAACGATAAAAGATTAAAGAATGAAATAAGATACACATTTGTGAAATATAATCATGAACTTAGAATGAGAGATATCAGCTTTAATAATGCACTAGCAATGATTCAATCATATAATCCTGAAAATACTAAGGTAGATATGGATATGTTTTTAGCAGGATACCTTGCATCCAGTATATTATATAAAAAGGAGAATGAGTAGATGAATAAAAGAGTTTATGCAGTAATAGGGGTTAAGAGTATCATGTCTAATTGGAACGCTGATTTTACAGGACGTCCAAAGACTATTAGTAATGATAGAATTTTTGGGAGTGATAAAGCTCTAAAATATAGTATGAAAAAATATTGGGAAAATAAAGGCGAGAAAGTATTATATATAAAATCATACCAAATAAAAGAAAAAGAAGAAAAATTACAACCAAAAACATTAAAAGGACGATACGAAGAGTTATTTGAATCATTAAGTGCAAAAACACCTTCAAAAGATGTATTGAAAAATTTATTTAGTGCTATAGATGTAATGTGTTTTGGAGCAACTTTTGCTGAAGAAAAAAATAATATCTCTATTACAGGAGCTATTCAAGTAGGACAAGGTTTCAACCATTATGAGGATAGTGAAGTAGAGATACAAGATATTTTATCACCTTTTAGTACTGATGATACTAAAGATGCATCTACTCTTGGTAAGAAAATAGTAAGTGATGAGGCACATTATTTTTATCCAGTAGTAGTTAATCCAAAAGCATATAACAATTATATAGATATAGTAGATGATTTTGACGGTTTTAGTGAAGAAGCTTATCAACTTTTTAAAGAAGCAGGTTTATGTAGTGCTACATTATTAGCAACTAATAGTAAAATCGGTTGTGAAAATGAATTTTCTCTTTTTGTAGAATGTGATGAAGAAGTGTATCTGCCTAATCTAGCTTCTTACATAGAATTTGAAAAAGGTGAAGTAAATGTTATTAGATTAAAGCATAATTCACTACTTATGCAAAAAGGTATTCAAAAAGTAGAAGTATATTATAATCCTTATTCAACTAAAATAGAAGGATTTGATACAGATAAAACTACATATATGAATATCTTTACGAAAGAAGTGATTTAATGACAGGCTTAACTTTTAGGTTAAGTGGAAATACTGCCATGTTTAAAAAACGTGATGTGAATAGCAGTATTTATCTTACCTATAATCATATACACAAAGTAGCTCTATTAGGACTTATTGGTTCTATTATTGGACTTGATGGTTATGAACAGCAATTTCAACATAACAGATCAAGTAAGGATAAAATGAAATTTCCAGAGTTCTACGAGAAGTTACAAGATTTAAAAGTGTCCATAGTACCTCTTTCTTCAAAAGGATATTTTTCTAAGAAATTACAAGTATTCAATAATAGTGTAGGTTATGCTAGTGGAGAAGAAGGCGGTAATCTTATTATAAGAGAGTATTGGTTGGAAAATCCTAAGTGGCAGATTTATTTATACAGTCTGGATCAAGATATAATGAATAAGATTAGAGAGTATCTTTTGGGAGGTAAGAGTGTTTATACCCCATATCTTGGAAAGAATGATCATTTAGCAGATATAACTGATGTAAAAGAAGTAGAATTCAGCACACCAAATAAAGTAAATAAGATTAATAGTTTGGTATCAATGAATAAAATTAATTTTAGCAGTGGGTTAAGAGGAAATCTAGAGAATAAATTTATGTTTAGAGAAAGTTTACCAACTGGATTAGTACCATATGATAATATTTATACATTTGACCCATTTGTGTATACTAATCAAAATGTAAAAGATATTCTGGAAGAGGAATGCATATATAGTTGTGAAGGGAATAATCTATATATGTTTTAATTGCAAGGGACTGTAGTACAATACATTTTTACTAAATATTTTATTGATATAAAAGTAATATGTGTTGTGAAAAGTCCCTTTTTATTATTATAGGGAACTTTTAATATTATTCTTATAGAATATATAATTAGATAGTTTAACAATGATAAGGAGGACTTTTGTATGGAGTATAATTATATTAGCATTGAAAAATATGTTCCTGATATAGACAGCTATTTTGCTCATACCAGTAAAAGTAATCAGAATAAAGAAAAGCTGCTAGAACATATGGCTAGAACAAAAAAATATATGGAGCTTATATTTCATGGTAAAAATATTGATAGTATACTAGAAAATATTTTTAATGAAATTAAGTATAATAATAGTTATCTTAAACCTTATGTAAAAGAATTTATTTTTGAACTTTTTATAAATGGCATATATCTTCACGATATTGGCAAGATTAACGCAAATTTTCAAAACACTAGAATGAAGAATCCAATATTTAAGAATCATATTGGAGATTCTAACCATTCAATGAATTCTAGTGTATTGTTTAGTAATATTTTTTATGTAAAATTAAATAAATTAGATATAGATGATGATGAGTTTGATTTTTTATATTATTGTATTTACTTATTTTCATATTTAATAAGTAAGCATCATGGAAAACTAAATACAATTCTATCTTATGGAGAAGCTATAGATAATTTTAATAAAGCTTTTAAAGAGTACTATATCTCTGGCTATATAGAGAATGTTGAAGAAAATATTATTGCACTCATCGAAGATCAGCTCCAAGAAATATATAATTCTATTAGTCCAAAAGGTACAACGTTCATACTAGCCAAGTTATTTTATTCAATCTTAATAGGTTCTGATTATTATGCAACTTATGAATATATGTCGAATAACAATATCAATCTAGAAGACATGGGTTCTATGAATAATTATATTAAAGAGATAACTAAGAAGTATGAAAGCACTGATGTGTATAAAAAGATAAAACAATATTCATTATATAAAAATAATAAGACTGATGTTAATCCTTTTACCAAAACTCCTATTAATGAGCTTCGTTCAAATATGTTTCTAGAAGCTGCTAAAAATATTATAAAATATAGTGAGAAAAATATATTTTACCTAGAAGCACCTACAGGAAGTGGTAAGACTAATACATCTATTAATCTAGCGTTAAATTTGTTGAATAGGGATAAAAAATTGAATAAATTATTTTATATATTTCCATTTAATACATTGGTAGAACAGACGGCAGACGTACTTAATGAATCTTTTGGGAAAATAGTAGATGTAACAATAATGAACTCAGTAACACCAATTAAAACTAACATACAAAATAAAAGTAATAATAGAGAAATGGTGGATTATGAAAAAGGATACCTTAACTATATTTTTCTAAATTATCCTTTAGTAATTACAACCCATGTTAGGCTTTTTAATATGTTATTTGGTACTACAAGAGAAGAATGTATACCTATCGCTCATTTAGCTAATAGTGTAATCATTATAGATGAAATACAAAGTTATTCAATTAAATTATGGAAAGAAATGATATATTTCTTGGATAAATACAGTTCTTTGCTTAATATAAAGGTAATTATTATGTCAGCTACTCTACCAAAGCTTGATATTTTACTTAACGAAAAACAAGCTGAATATGTTAATCTCATCAATGATAGAGATATATATTTTAAAAATACTTTATTCAAAGATAGGGTTCAACTAGATTTTACGTTAATTAATAATCCATTGCAGGGAGAGGACATTGATGAAAAATTAGAAAGTCTAATTATTAAAATACAAGAAGTCTGGGAGTCAAGAGGTAGGTGTAAAATATTAGTTGAGTTCATGCAGACTAAAACAGCTAGGATTTTTTATAATATGGCAAAAGAAAAATGGAAAGATAAATATAATCAAAAAAGAGTATTAGAACTTACTGGAAGTGATAATAAGAATGTAAGAAAAGACATAATACATAATGTTAAGCATACGTTAAAAGATTGTCTGCTGATATCTACACAAGTTATTGAAGCAGGTGTTGATATTGATATGGATATAGGTTTCAAATCAATTTCGTTTTTAGATGCTGAGGAACAGTTCTTGGGAAGAATTAATAGGTCGTGTATGAAAGATGAGAAGGGTATAGCATATTTCTTTAATATTGACGAAGCAAAAGCAGTATACAAAAATGATTATAGAATGAATCAAACATTAATAGATTATAATATTCAGCAGATGCTTATAGATAAAGATTTTACACCTTTTTATAAAAAAACTATGGAAGATATTGAAAAAGTAAAGAATAGATGTGACAGCAAAAATTTTGAGATAACGTTAGATGAGATTGACAGCCTGAATTTTACTGCCATTGAAAATAAGATGCAATTAATAGATGATCAGAGTACCGTTGATTTATTTTTAAATGTGAAAGAGAAAATTAATGGTGTTGTAATTGAGGGAAAACAAGTATGGGATAAGTATGTAGATTTATTACATGATATGACTATACCTTTTGCTGAGAAGAAAATATTATTATCAGAGGTAAAATCAGATATGAACTATTTTATATATTCAATTTATGTAAGAAGAAATAAGAAAGGTAATAGTATTAAGCCTAATGATTATAACGATGTTATAGGAGAACTATATTACTATGAAGATGGCTATAGATTCATTGAAGATGATAAGTTCAGTAAAGAAAAGGCATATGAACTATTAAAGAATAATTTTTGTGAAAGTGATTTTATCTAGGAGGTAAATTATGAAAGTAACAGGAACACTGATAAATTACTATTTTCACTGTAAGAGACAATGCTACCTATTTGGTAATAAGCTTAATCTAGAAAATAATTCAGAGGATGTTATGATTGGAAGAGTATTGCATGAACTAAAAAATGATGGAAAGAAAAATACTGAAATAGCAATAGAAAACATCAAAATAGATAAGATAACCGAGGATTATGTAGTAGAAATAAAAAAATCTGATGCAGATATTAATGCTGCAAAATGGCAGCTATTATTCTATTTATATACACTAAAACAAAAAGGTATATTGAAAAAAGGTAAAATTGTAGTTGTAGAAAAGAAAAAAGATAATAAAAAAACTCATTATGTTGAATTAGATGAAGATAGTGAAAATGAGATATTGAAGTTACAGAAAGATATTATTAATCTATTGGAATCAGATAGTATACCAGATGTTATTAATAAACCTACTTGTAAGAAATGTGCATATTATGAATACTGTTATATCTAGGGGGGAGTGTAAATGGGTAAAACAAAATATATTTTTTCAATGGGTGATTTAAAAAGAAAAGATAATTCTCTATGCTTTAGAAATGAAAGAGGAACACTGAATCATTTACCAATAGAAAATGTTAGAGAGTTGTACATATTAAACGAAGTAAGTATTAATACAAAGTTACTAGATTTTTTATCAAGAGCAGGAATAGTCGTTCATTTTTTCAATTATTATAATAATTACAGTGGAACATTTTATCCAAAAGACTATCTGCTAAGTGGGAAATTAAAAATAAAACAAGCTTTAGCTTACACAAATGAAAAAAGATTATATATTGCAAGAAGAATAGTTAAAGGAATTGCTGCTAATATGGGAGATACTTTATATCATTATTATAGGCATGGAAAGAAGGAATTGAAAGGCTTTATTGAGTATTGCAAAGGGATAGATGAACTATTATTGAAAGAAGATAATATCAAGTATATCCTTATGATAGAAGGTTCATTATGGGCTGGTTTTTACAAAAGTTTTAAATATTTTCTTAGAGAGGATTTTGTTATGTCTAAGAGAGTTAAAAGACCTCCTGACAATCCAATTAACGCACTTATTTCATTTGGTAATTCAATGCTATATGCTAAGACCATAACTATGCTGTACCATACTCATCTAGATCAAACAATTAGTTATTTACATGAACCTTCAGAGTCTAGATTTTCTCTTAGCTTGGATCTATCAGAAGTCTTTAAACCTGTTATCGTGTATAAGACTATATTTGATTTAGTTAATACTCAAAAGTTGACTGTTACCAAGCATTTTGATAAGAAATTAAATTATTGTCTGCTCAATGAAAAAGGGAAGCAGATATTTATAAAAAGTTATGAAGAGCGTTTACATACAGTATTCCAACATGAAGGATTAAGTAGAAAGATTACCTATGAAACTGCTATAAAATATGATGGGTACAAACTGATTAAATATCTAATGGAAGACAAGCCATTTCAACCGTTTAATGTAAATCTAAAGAAGTAAGGTGGACTCAATGCCAAAAAAGAAGAATTATAATTATATATTTGTTTTTTATGATGTTAATGAAAAAAGAGTAGCAAAGGTATTCAAAATCTGTAAAAAATATCTAACCCATCATCAAAAATCTGTATTTAGAGGTGAGATAACTACTGCTAAGTTAATAAAGTTAAAAAGTGAATTGGAAAATATTATAAATGACAAAGAGGACTTTGTAACTTTTATTAATCTATTAGGAGATTATGTATTTGATGAGGTAACATTGGGGACTAATCCTAAACAGCCAGAAGGGGATTTATTTATCTGATTTTCCACGTATGAAAATTCTGAAAACACCTACAGCCAGCTATTTATCTGCTGTTAAGGTTGTTTTAGACACTAAATTCTTTTTTTGCTATTTAGGCTGGAAAAAATCAAGAAAAAGTTGATATTTTAGGTGTTTTATGCTTTAATATTAAGGGAGGAATGCTGGATTTATATTGGTTGAACCTTAACAAGAGTTGTATTGAAATAAGTCACCCATATTTTTAGTAGCATCTAGTATCTTAGTTGAACCTTAACAAGAGTTGTATTGAAATAAATGTAAATGTGGTCCGGTAGAAGCTCCAGTACTGTTGAACCTTAACAAGAGTTGTATTGAAATAACGGAAAACGCGTAGACTTTTTTGCATATGAAATGGTTGAACCTTAACAAGAGTTGTATTGAAATGATTATAGTTGAAATATTGGTCAGAAGGATTAATGGTTGAACCTTAACAAGAGTTGTATTGAAATGTTTTTGAATATATAAATTATAATGAAAGTGACGAAGTTGAACCTTAACAAGAGTTGTATTGAAATTGGTATAGATGCAAGAATAATGACAGAAGAACACGCGTTGAACCTTAACAAGAGTTGTATTGAAATTAGCTATATATCCAAAAAGTGTCAAAACTATTACAAGTTGAACCTTAACAAGAGTTGTATTGAAATTATTGACCCTGATTTTTCAGTTAGAAAAGCAACAGAGTTGAACCTTAACAAGAGTTGTATTGAAATGCAAGAAACTGTTAGGACTATAGGTGACATTAGAAAGTTGAACCTTAACAAGAGTTGTATTGAAATAATAGTGTTTTTATTTGTTCCTTATGTTGTACATCTGTTGAACCTTAACAAGAGTTGTATTGAAATTGCAGAGAAATTCAATATAAATAGCCCTAGTGAGAGTTGAACCTTAACAAGAGTTGTATTGAAATATAGTTTTGGACATTGTAATTAGACTAGCTTGTTTGTTGAACCTTAACAAGAGTTGTATTGAAATACTACTGTACCAAATGTAAGGATTGAAGGTTTTCAAGTTGAACCTTAACAAGAGTTGTATTGAAATTCACATAAGACACAGTAAGATACATAGCCCATGTCTGTTGAACCTTAACAAGAGTTGTATTGAAATTTGCTTTTCAACTCCTTTTTTGACCTTTTTATATTAGTTGAACCTTAACAAGAGTTGTATTGAAATAACCTTAGGTGATGGCTATTCATTGCCTAGAATTGGTTGAACCTTAACAAGAGTTGTATTGAAATAGTGGATTAACATAATTGGTTGTATAGCCCTTATAAGTTGAACCTTAACAAGAGTTGTATTGAAATTATTAAATTGCATTAAAAAAAGGCCTCACGCATAACGTTGAACCTTAACAAGAGTTGTATTGAAATTTGACATTGTTAAGTGTTAAGATTTCTTCATGATGTGTTGAACCTTAACAAGAGTTGTATTGAAATTTCAATGACTTCATAGAACCAGTCGGCAATATTGGTGTTGAACCTTAACAAGAGTTGTATTGAAATTCTAATATAGCAAAATCAATATTTCTTCCTTCTTTGGTTGAACCTTAACAAGAGTTGTATTGAAATAGGTATCCGTCATTTATGAATCCTTCTGTGGTTATAGTTGAACCTTAACAAGAGTTGTATTGAAATTTACAACTCTTTAATCTACTTAAGCATTCATCTTTAGGTTGAACCTTAACAAGAGTTGTATTGAAATTTAAAAGTGCCTTTGGTAAAATAAGCCGTAGTTTCGTTGAACCTTAACAAGAGTTGTATTGAAATTTGTAATAGCTTTTTTATCTATCTTACCTTGATATCCGTTGAACCTTAACAAGAGTTGTATTGAAATTCTTGTGAAGCTATTCTTTTATTATCTTTTGATTTAGTTGAACCTTAACAAGAGTTGTATTGAAATTTTTGTGTCATTCCTTCCTATGCCTTGCATACGTAAGTTGAACCTTAACAAGAGTTGTATTGAAATATGTTGAAAATACTAAATTACAAGCAAATAAAGGCAGTTGAACCTTAACAAGAGTTGTATTGAAATTTAATAGTTAATTTCATAATTATAATTCCCTCCTGAGTTGAACCTTAACAAGAGTTGTATTGAAATTTGACATACTTATGAATGTTGGGTTTTTCATAGATTGTTGAACTTTAACAAGAGTTGTATTGAAATCATAACAATCCTATAGGTTACAAGAGTGTAAAAATGTTGAACCTTAACAAGAGTTGTATTGAAATAAAGGTACAAAGT